>NZ_JAALDZ010000440.1:0-2230 GCF_014145125.1 Dietzia sp. CQ4
GCACCTGGCCGTCGATCTCCGGTCAGCACTGCTCGATCCGTCCACGGCCCCGGCGGACGCCACCCACGCCGCGGGTCTCCTGGCAGGGCTCCGGGACGCCGGGGTCGCCGAGGCGGACCCCGGGGCCTGGTACGGCTCGGGCGGGCCGTCCACCGCGGCGCCCCCCTTCCCCGTGGCACCGGGGGAGCCGGTGGTCGTGCTGTCTCCGTCGGGGTTCGGAGCGCTCGAGGAATGTCCGCTCCGGTGGTTCCTGCAGAAGGTCAGGGGTGATTCCGCCGATCCGGGGTCGGAGGCGGCGCTCATCCGTGGTTCGGCGGTCCACGCGCTCACCCAGGCGGTGGAGGGGGGGATCGGCGAGGACGCACTCCGGGCGGCGGTACACCGCCGGGCCGAGGCGCTCACGCGTGCCCGCGGCTGGTTCGCCGAGAGGGGTGCGGAATCGATGGTGGGCATGGCCGAGACGTTCCGGCGGTGGCGGACCGAGACCCGGGACGAGTACACGACCGCCGGGGTGGAGGAGGCGTTCGCCTTCGACGTCCGGGGTGGGGTGCGGATCCGCGGGCGGATCGATCGACTCGAGGCCACCCGCGCCGGCGAGGTGGTCCCCGTGGACATCAAGACCTCACCCGGCGCCGTGTCCAAGGCGGTGGCCGCGACACATCCCCAGCTCGCCCTGTACCAGCTGGCGGTGTCGGAGGGCGCTGTCGAGTCCGCCGCGGGTCGTGCGCCGGGGGGAGGGCTCCTGGTGTACCTCGGGGGCCGGGAGGGCCGCATGCCCACGGAGCGAGTCCAGGATCCGCTCGGCAGCGAGGGCGCGGAGGCCCTGACCGAGCGCGTGGTCGAGGCCGGCCGTGCGACGGCGGGGCCGGACTACACGGCCCGTGTGGGACGGTGGTGCGACCACTGCGGCGTCCGTTCCAGTTGCCCCGCCCAACCCGAGGGTCGGCAGGTGAGCGGGTGACCTCGTCGACAGGACCCCACGACATCGCTGACGCACTCGGCGTCCACCGTCCGACCCCGGAACAGGCCGCGGTGATCGCCGGCCCCACGGAGCCGACACTCGTCCTGGCCGGCGCCGGCGCGGGCAAGACCGAGACCATGGCCGCCCGCGTGGTGTGGCTGGTGGCCAACGGTCACGCGCGCCCGTCGGAGATCCTGGGGCTCACCTTCACGCGCAAGGCCGCCCAGCAGCTGTCCAGGAGGATCCGGCGGCGGCTCGAGGCGCTCGCCGCGAGCCCGCTGTGCACCGGCCCCGGGGCGGATCCCCGGATCGCGGAGTCGATACGCACGGAGGATCCGCAGATCTCGACCTATCACGCGTTCGCGGGCACACTCCTCGGGTCCTACGGCCTGCTCGTCCCGGTCGAACCGGACTCCCGCCTGCTCACGCCCACGGCGGCGT
This sequence comes from Dietzia sp. CQ4, assembly GCF_014145125.1. Taxonomy (NCBI): domain Bacteria; kingdom Bacillati; phylum Actinomycetota; class Actinomycetes; order Mycobacteriales; family Dietziaceae; genus Dietzia; species Dietzia sp. CQ4. Next base: position 1,403 of record NZ_JAALDZ010000440.1, read on the forward strand.
TCCAGCTCGCGTACGACGTCGTCTCGCGGTGGGAGTCCCCGCTCGCCACGGGGTCGTCCGCCGCGCAGGTGACCCGCGACGTCCTGACTCTGGCAGGGCAACTGTCCGAGCATCTCGTGAGCACCGACGACCTGCGCTCCCACCCCGATCTCCTCACCACCCTCGTCGCCACCCTGCCCGGCGGGCCCGGCCAGCGTGCGGCTCCGACCAGATGGCTCGACGAGGTCGCCACCGTCCAGGGGCACCGCGACGAGCTGGCCGATCTGGTGGACGCGGTCTCCGCCCGGATGCGCGAGGAGTCCGCGCTGGACCACGCCTCACAGATGGCGCTCGCCGCGACGGTGGCCCGCGACCATCCCCAGGTCGGCGCGGCCGAACGTCGGGCGTTCCGCGTCGTGCTGCTGGACGAGTACCAGGACACGGGCCACTCCCAGCGGGTCCTGCTGACCTCGTTGTTCGGCGGCGGCGCGGGCCCGGTCCCCGCGGTCACGGCGGTGGGGGACCCGATGCAGTCCATCTACGGGTGGCGGGGGGCCTCGGCCTCCAACCTCGACCGCTTCCGCGACGACTTCCCCCGCCCCGGAGGGCGGCGGTCCCACCTCCGCGAGCTCACCACCTCGTGGCGCAACCCCCCCGAGGTGCTCTCCCTGGCCAACCGGATCACCCTGCCGCTGCGGGACCGGCCGGGCTCCGTGCCGGTCCCACAGCTGCGCGCGCGCCCCGGGGCCCCTCCCGCGGACCTGAGGGTGGCGGTGCTGGACACGGCGGAGGCCGAGCGGGAGTGGCTGGCCGACTCGGTGGCGTCCCGGTACCGCTCGGCGGTGGCGG
>NZ_JAALDZ010000441.1:0-2262 GCF_014145125.1 Dietzia sp. CQ4
GGCCACCCATTGAATATGAGGAGATGTACCGTTCCAACCAGGCGTCCGAACCTCAGGCCGCCTGATTCAGCAAGACCCTCCGACGGAGCCAGTGCGGTTCACCCGGTCAAAGCGCGGTCGATGCCCAAGGTGCTGCACTCGTTCGGGCGGGCCGATCAGGTCGACGAGGCAGGCCTGCGGCGACTGGTGTCCTCGGTGCGCCGGTACCTGGGCGAATCGGACTCAGCTGGCGGGTCGGTGTTGGAACCGACCCGGTCCCGCCCCGCTGGCGGTGCGCTGCTGCTGGATGGGCTGTGGCGACAGTTGGGTCTGGATACGGTGATCACCACCGCCGCGCAGTCCGGCCGGGGTCGCAAACGCGACCTGGCGGCGCTGGAGTGGACCGTGTTCGCACTGGTGGCCTCCCGCGCGTTGGCCCCGTCGTCGAAGCTGGCCGCCGCCGAGTGGGCGGGCCACGATGTGGCCATCCCGGGCCTGGCCGAGGCCGTAGGCGAGGTGGACGAGGATGCCTGCTACCGGGCGATGGATTGGCTGCACCAGGCCGGGCAGGGTTTCGAGCGTGCGGTGCTCGACCAGGTCGCGGACCTGTTGAACCTGGAGGTGGACCTGCTATTCTTCGACACCACCTCCACCTACTTCGAGACCGACGCCGACGCCCCGGTCGACCGGGACCAGGCCGGATGGCCCACCGGAGACGAGCAGGAAGGCCATGGCGGTGACGGCAATGGTGGCGTGGGATTTCGCACGCACGGCAAGTCGAAGGATCATCGTGATGACCTGCCGCAGATCGTGATCGGGATGGCCGTGACCCGCACCGGGATCCCGATCCGGGTGTGGTGCTGGCCCGGCAACACCTCCGACTCAGCCTTGATCCGCCAGGTTCGCACCGAACTGCGGGACTGGTCACTGTCACGGGTGATCTACGCCGCCGACCGCGGATTCACCTCGCAGGCGAACCGGCGCGAGCTCATGCGCGGCGGGGACGGCTACATCCTCGGCGAGAAGCTGCGCTCGAACTCACCCGAGGCCCGAGCCGCCCTGTCTCGGCCGGGCAAGTACCGGCAGGTGCGCGAGAACCTGCACGTCAAAGAGGTCAACATCGCCGCGGTCACCGGAGCATCAGACCGGTTCGTGGTCTGCTTCAATCCCGAACAAGCCCAGCGCGATGCCCACACCCGGACCGAGATGCTCGCCAAGCTGACCGCGCTGATCAACGGCACCGACACGCAGTCCTCGACCAAGCGGGCCGAACTCAAGGGCCGGATCTCCACGATGCCCGGACTGAACCGCTACCTACGCACCACCAGCTCGGGGCTGGTGCGCATCGATGCCGCGAAGATCAAGACCGAGGCGAACCTGGACGGCAAGTACCTGCTGCGCACCTGCGACCCGCACCTGTCGGCCGAGGACATCGCCCTGGGCTACAAGCAGCTTCTCGAAGTCGAACGCGGCTGGCGGGAGATGAAATCGAGGCTGGATCTGCGGTCGGTGTTCCACCACCGCGAAGACCGCATCCGCTCCCACGTCACACTGTGCTGGCTCGCACTGCTGATGATCCGCCTGCTGGAGAACCGCACCGGCCACACCTGGGCCCACATCCGACGTCAGACCCAGCGCATCCACCAAGTCACCCTCGCCGGCACCGACGGGACCGCCGAACACCTGACCCGACCCACCACCGAACAGAACCTGCTGTTCACCACCGCCGGACTCACCCCACCCAAACGCCTGACCGGCCTGACCCCCGCCGCCTGACCAGCTGCTACCCGGCCCGCTAGATACACGCCCCACACCAGCGGAAACCCGCATCACCCCAGCTCAACACGCCTAAACACGTCTCTAGACGCAATCAATTCTGCGGAACCCAGGCTGAACAGGGGAAACTGTGACTTGTCTAGAGTTCCAGGGGCGCGGAGAAGAACGATTCGGCCATCGCGTTGTCCCAGCACACGCCCGTTCTGCCCATCGAGGAACGCATCCCAAGATCAGTGACCAGCTTTCGGTAGTCGCCCGAGGTGTAGACACTTCCGCGGTCGGAATGAAAGATTGCCCGCGGCTCGACCACCGTCGTCGCAGCAGCGTTCTTTAGCGCCGTCTCGACCAGTTCGGTGCGCATGTGATCGGCTATCGACTAGCCCACGACTTTCTTGGAGTAACAGTCGATCACCGTCGCCAGATAGACGAATCCCTGCCAGGTGTGGATGTACGTAATGTCGCCGACGAACGGGGCTGGTGCACGAGTAGGTGACATCTGAACTGGCT
>NZ_JAALDZ010000442.1:0-5817 GCF_014145125.1 Dietzia sp. CQ4
CCACTCGGCCCACATCGACGCCCACCTCGAGACCGTGTTCACCTCGTACGGCGACGAGGCCTTCTGGCACGACCGCATGGCCGCCATCGGCAGCCCCCACGACACCCTCGACGCGTTCGAGACCACCGGGGACTCCACCACGGTCACGCTGACCCAGCACATCCCGGACGAGGACATCCCGGACGTGGCCCGCAAGGTCCTGCCCGGCCGGTTGATCATCGTGCGGACCACCACCTATGCCGACTTCGACGGCGAGCGGTTCTCGAGCTCCGCCCGCGCGGAGGCCGCCGGCGGGCTGGGGGTCATCGACGGAGGCTCGGAGGCCGTCTCGCAGGGCGGCGTGGTGGTGGAGTCCGCGACGGGCCAGGTCAAGGTCTCCGTCCCGCTGCTGGGCGGCAAGCTGGAGAAGCTGGTCGTGTCCCACCTCACCCGGTTCTTCGACGCCGAGACGCAACACCTCAACCGCTGGACCGCCGCCCGCTGACACCGCGTCGGCCCCGAGTCTGCACCGCATCGGCCCCGCGTCGGTTCCGCGTCGGCCCCGCGTCGGCCCCGTGCCGACCCGGTTCCGACACGGCGTTGACCTCGGGTTCTGCGATCCGGGCCGGCATCGGCGACAATTGGCGGAATGCACCCGCGGCACGACACCCAGCGACTCCCCGCCCACGACCGACCCGGCGTCCAGCACGCCGAGACCCAACAGTTCGCCGCCGCACCGGCAGGTGACTCGTCTGACCGCCGCGACACCGGCGGGAGGCGTCGCGGCCCGATGATCGCCCTGATCGCCGCGATCGCCTTGGTGGGCCTGGTCGCCGGGGTGGTGGGGCTCGAGTTCGGCACCCGCAACGCGGTCGAGAACCGGATCCAGGAGGAGGTCACGGCCTCCCTCGGCAGCCCGGCGCAGGTCGAGTTGGGCGCGCGCCCGGTGATCCTGTCGTACTTCGGCGGTGACCTGGGCACCGTCCGCATCACCACCGACGGCAGCCCCGCGGAGGGCGGAGGCGGCCCCGCCCCCGCGATCGACATCACCGCCGAGGGGGTCAGCTCGGCCGACGACCTCACCTACGTGGACTCGCTGACCGGGACCGCCTTCGTCTCCGACCAGGCCATGTCCACCGCCGCACAGCAGGACTCCGCGGGCGACAGCATGCTCGGCGGTCTGATCCAGGTGCAGGAGATCGTCTCGGACCCGGCCTCGGGAACGCTCCGTGTCTCCATCAGCGGCCTGGCCGAGGCGATCGTGACCCCCCGGTTGATCGGCGGAAACCTGGAGATGGATCCGTCCCAGGCGTCGATCCTCGGTTTCGCACTGCCGCCCGAGCTGCTCGGCGGCACCGTCTCGATGATGGACTCCGCTCTCGCCGAACTCCCCGAGGGCGTCCAGCTGACCGGGGTCCGCGTGGTCCCGGGCGGCATGGTCGTCGACCTCAGCGGACGCGACGTCGTGCTGGAGTCGACCCGGTAGTCGACTGCCGGTCGCACGGCACACTGAACCCATGCGCCTGCTGATCATCGCCGACACCCACGTCCCGACGCGCGCCCACGATCTCCCGCCCCGGGTGTGGGACGAGGTCGACGGTGCGGACGTGGTGGTCCACGCGGGCGACTGGATGGACGTGGCACTTCTCGACGCGGTGGAGGAACGCTCCACCCGGTTGGTCGCGTGCTGGGGCAACAACGACGGACCCGAGTTGCGCGCCCGGGTGCCCGAGGTGGCGCGCGTGACCCTCGAGGGGGTGCGGGTGGCGGTGGTGCACGAGACCGGGCCGTCGGCGGGCCGGGACAGGCGCATGAGCGAGGCCTATCCGGACACCGACGTCCTGGTGTTCGGTCACTCGCACATCCCGTGGGACACCACTGCGGCGAACGGCTTGCGGCTGCTCAACCCGGGTTCCCCCACCGACCGCCGTCGGCAGCCGTACTGCACGTACATGACCGCCACCCTCGCCGACGGCGTGGTGGGCGAGGTCGAGCTGCACCGCCTTCCGCCGACCCGGTAGGTGGCGCCGGGCGGCGGCCGGCGGATTCTGCCACCCTGGGGTGTATGACCACCGAAGCCACCATGCGTGCCGTGACCCAGTACTCCCTCGGCGATCCGGACGTCCTCGTCGTCTCCGACCAGCCCCGCCCCGAGCCGCGGACCAACGAGATCCTTGTGCGCGTCAGGGCCACCAGCGTCAACCCCACCGACTGGAAGCACCGCGGGAACGGCGGGTTCCTCGGGGAGCCGCCGTTCGTGCTCGGCTGGGACCTGTCCGGGGTCGTCGAGGCGGTCGGCATCGGAGTGGCCCGGTTCGCCCCCGGCGACGAGGTCTTCGGCATGCTCTCCTACCCGTTCGGGCACGGCGCCCACGCTGACTACGTGACCGCGCCCGCGGCCTGGTTCGCCCCCAAGCCCGCCTCCCTCGACCATGTGCAGGCCGCCGCGTTACCGCTGGTGTCCCTGACCGCATGGCAGGCGCTCGTGGAGTACGCCGACATCCAGCCCGGTCAGCGGGTGCTGATCCACGCCGCCGCCGGCGGGGTGGGGCACGTGGCGGTCCAGATCGCCAAGGCCCGGGGCGCGTACGTGATCGGCACCGCCAGCGCCGGCAAGCACGGGTTCCTGCGAGACCTGGGCGTGGACGAGGCGATCGACTACCGCGAGGTGGACTTCGCCGAGGCCGTCAGCGACGTGGACGCCGTGCTGGACACCATCGGCGGTGACACGTCCACGCGTTCACTGCGCACCCTGCGGCCCGGCGGGATCGTGGTGTCGATCCTGCCGGTGGGGTCGAAGGACTTCTTCCGCGAGGCCGAGGAGCTCGGCGTCCGGGCGATCCGGATGCTCGTCGACTCCTCCCGGCACGACCTGGTCTCCGTCACCGAGCTGGTGGAGCGGGGTGAGCTGCGGGCCAGCATCGCCGAGGTCTTCCCGCTCGAGCAGGCGGCGGAGGCGCACCGGCGCGGGGAGACGGGCCGGACCACCGGCAAGATGGTGCTCATCACCGACTGAGGTCCGGCCCCGCGCGGTGCCGGCGGGGTCAGCCCTCCGGGAAGCCCTCGAGCACCGCGCGGCTGCCGCTCAGGCCCAGTCGGGTGGCACCCGCGGAGATCATGGCGCGGGCGGTCTCGGCGTCGCGGATCCCGCCCGAGGCCTTGATCCCGAGCTGCCCGCCCACCGCCCGGTTCATGGCGGCGACCGCACGCACGCTGGCGCCGCCGGCCGGGTGGAAGCCGGTGGAGGTCTTGACCATGTCCGCCCCCGCGCGCGCGACGGCGTGGCACAGCTCCTCGAGCCGCCGGTCCCCCGCCTCCTCGCCCAGCGCCCGGTGGATCGCGGCGGTCTCGAGGATCACCTTGATCACGGTGGGCGGGGGCACGGCGTCGCGCATCGTCAGCACGTCGGCCATCACCTCGTCCACCAGGCCGGCGATCGCCGCACCCACGTCGATCACCATGTCCACCTCGACGGCGCCCTGATCCACCGCCAGCCGTCCCTCCATGGCCTTGACCAACGCGTGGTGTTTCCCGGACGGGAAGCCGGCCACGGTCGCCACCGTCAGGCCCTCCGCCCGCACCGGGAGCATCGCCGGGCTCACGCACACCGCCTTGACCCCGAGAGCGCGGGCCTCGTCCACACAGGCCTGGACGTCCTCGCGGGAGGCGTCCGGGGAGAGCAGCGTGTGGTCGATCATCGCCGCGACGCGGGCGCGGGTCAGCTGAATCTGTGGCGTGGCATCCATGCCGGCCAGCCTAGCGGGGCTCCCCACCACCCCCTGCTGGCACAATGACCGTTCATGTCACGCCGCTACGTCCTCACGCTGGGTTGCCCCGACCGCATCGGCATCGTCGCCCGCATCGCCACGTTCCTCGCCGAGCTCGGCGGCACCATCGTGGAGGCGGCCTACCACGCGGACGAGAACTCCCGCTGGTTCTTCACCCGGCAGTCCGTGGACGCCGAGTCGATCGGGATGGACCTCGACGAGCTGCGCCGCCGCTTCTCACGGGTGGCCGCCGAGCTCGGCCCGGAGACGGACTGGAACATCGCCGACTCCAGCGAACCGAAGGACATCGTCGTCCTGGTGTCCAAGGAGGGGCACTGCCTGCACGACCTCATGGGCCGGGTGGACAGCGGGGACTTCCCCGCCCGCATCCGCGCCGTGATCGGCAACCACGACACCCTGCGGGGGATGACCGAGGCGCACGGCATCCCCTTCCATCACGTGCCGTTCCCCGCGGATCCGGCCGAGCGGGGTCCGGCGTTCGCCGAGGTGTCCTCGATCGTCGACGACATCGACCCGCACGCCATCGTCCTGGCCCGCTTCATGCAGGTCCTGCCGGACGATCTGTGCTCCCGCTGGGCCGGTCGCGCCCTCAACATCCATCACAGCTTCCTGCCGAGCTTCGTGGGGGCGCGCCCCTATCACCAGGCGCACATCCGGGGGGTCAAGCTCATCGGGGCGACCTGCCACTACGTCACCGCCGACCTCGATGAGGGACCGATCATCGAGCAGGACGTCATCCGCGTCGACCACGCGGCGACAGTGCAGGACATGGTCCGGCAGGGCCGCGACGCCGAGAAGCTGGTGCTGGCCCGCGGACTGCGGTGGCACCTCGAGGACCGCGTCCTGGTCCACGACGCCCGGACCGTCGTCTTCACCTGAGACGAGGCGACGCCCGGACCGTCGTCTTCACCTGAGACGAGGCCCGGCCACAGGAGCAGGCTCAGCCGCGGGAGAAACCGTGGCGCTCGGTGAGCAGGGTCTCGGCGGCGGACAGGAAGATCAACCGGGCGGCCGCGCCGGCCCGGGGAAGAATCGAGCGGACCCGCTTCTCGAATACGGCCTGGTCCATCCCCGCCCCGCGGACTGTCTCCACCAGAACGGTGAACGCCTCTGCCGCCCGGCTCTGTCCCTCCATGAACAGGCGGCCGATCTTCTCGATTCCCTCCTCGTCCACGCCGAGGACGATCAGGTCACGCAGGAGATCGGCCATGTAGACGTCGGAGAAGAAGTGGTCGGCTGCTCCCGGTTCGGTGATCAGACCGAGGGACTCCCCCACGTCGATCAACTCCTCGGGCATGTCGAACGAGGCGACCGCCTGGGACTCCGCCCGGGTGAGACGCCGTCGGGACCCCGAGGGCCTGCGCTCGCCCCGTACGCTCTCGACCTCGAGCAACTCGGCGAGGGTGAACCCGTGCCGCTCGGCGATGAGCAGCTCCTCGATCGTGGCGAACGTGTATCCCCGGTTGAGCAGGCGAAGGATCAGGTCGAGCCGACTGCGGTGATCCGGCCCGTAGAGCGCGGTCCGGCCCTTGCGGATGGGCGGCTGGAGCAACCCGCGTTCCTGGTAGACCCGGATATTGCGAACGGTCGCGCCGGAGGTCTCCGCCAGCTCCTCGATGCGCTGCAGCGGCGCGGACCCCCTGGCGCTCACCTGCGTCTGCCGCCGACGGCAGGCCTGACGTCGGCGAAGAACACCCCGACCGCCACCATCGCCACGATTCCGAGGATCCCGAACGGCCGGATCGCGAAGAAGAGGGCGGCACCGGCGCAGATACCGATCCAGGCCGGTTTGGGCCACTTCCCCTCCATCGAGTACGCCGACGCGGGAGGAAGGACCGCCAACACCAGGCCGACGAGCGCCCACGCCACGAGGGCCGCCTGGATCGCGAGCTGGATGAGGCCCCAGGTTCCGGGCAATGCATCTATCACAACCGCCAGTGTAGTCGGCGCGTCCGACACCCCGGCCATCGATGTTCACGGCGTGGAGTTGGGGGTTCGACGGCCCCGTGACGAGAGCCGCCCCCGGCCCGCTCGGGGAGAGCGGGCCGGG
>NZ_JAALDZ010000443.1:0-3816 GCF_014145125.1 Dietzia sp. CQ4
CCCGGCCCCCGTGCCGGGAGTCGACTGCCGGGCGGTGAGCTGACCCGTGGCCGCCCCCGCACCCGGAACGCAGGCGGCTCCGGCCCCGCCCCGCCGCGGCAAGGAGCTCGTGCTGCTGGTCGCCGCCTCGGTGATCGTCGGATTCGCACTGCTCCTGGTCCAGCTGGCCCAGGAGCAGGAACTCAGCCTCACACTGCTCTGGCTCACCCTCGCCTACCTCGGTCTGTGCGGCGGCGCCCACCTGCTGATCCGGTGGTTGGCCCCCTTCTCGGACCCGGTGCTCCTGCCGGCCGTGGCCCTGCTCAACGGCCTGGGCCTGGTGCTGATCTACCGCCTCGACCTGGCGTACGCGGCGCGCGCCGTGGCCAACGGCACCGACCCGCCGGGGATGGACGTCACCCGGCAGCTGCTGTGGACCCTCATCGGGCTGGCCTTCATGGCGGCCGTGTTGTACTTCCTCCGGGACCACCGGGTGCTGTCCCGGTACGGCTACACCATGGGTTTCGCCGGCCTGGTGTTGCTGGCGATCCCGGCGGTGCTGCCCGCCCGGTTCTCCGAGATCAACGGCGCCAAGAACTGGATCATCCTGCCCGGCTTCACCATCCAGCCCGGCGAGTTCGCCAAGATCCTGCTCATCATCTTCTTCGCCTCGATCCTGGTCGAGAAGCGGGAGCTGTTCACCAGCGCCGGTCGGCGGATCCTCGGCGTGGACCTGCCCCGCGGGCGTGACCTCGGGCCGATCATCGTGGCGTGGTTCCTGTCCCTGGGCGTGCTGGTGTTCAACACGGACCTCGGCATGGCGCTCCTGCTCTTCGCCACCGTGCTCACCATGCTCTACGTGGCCACCGAGCGGGTCAGCTGGTTGCTCATCGGCGTGGTGCTGGTGGGCATCGGTGGCGTGCTGGCCTACGCCCTCTTCGGGCACGTGCGGGTGCGGTTCCAGATCTGGCAGGACCCCTTCGCCTACTTCGACACCGGCGGTTATCAGAGCTCGCAGGCACTGTTCGGTCTCGCCTCCGGCGGCATGGGCGGCACCGGACTCGGCAACGGGCGGCCGGACCAGGTGCCGTTCGCGGGCACCGACTTCATCACCTCCACGATCGGCGAGGAACTGGGCCTGATCGGCCTCGCCGCCGTGCTGATGATCTACACGATCATCGTCCTGCGCGGGATCCGCGTGGGTCTGACCATCAGGGACAGCTTCGGCAAACTCGTCGCCGTCGGCCTGGCCTTCACCGTGGCCATCCAGGTGTTCGTGGTGGTCGGCGGGGTCTCCACCCTCATCCCGCTCACCGGGCTCACCCTGCCCTTCATGGCCTACGGCGGGTCGAGCCTGCTCGCCAACTACGCCCTGCTGGCCATCCTGCTCCGGTTGTCGGACGACGCCCGGCGGCCGCTGCCGACCCCGCGTCAGACTCCCGCGCTCGCCGAGGCCGCCACGGGCATGATGCGGACCCCGCTGCTGGCCCGCGTCCGGAAGTCCGGGTGAGCGCCGCGTGAACGCCGCCATCCGCAGGATCGCGATCGCCGCCATCGTCATGGTGGTCGCGCTGCTCCTGCAGCTCACCTGGGTGCAGGTCTTCCGCGCCGACGACCTGCGCGCCGACCCCCGCAACACCCGGATGCTGCTCGACGAGTACTCCCGCCAGCGCGGGCAGATCACCGCCGGCGGCCGGGTGCTGGCCATGTCGGTCCCCTCCGAGGGCAGGTACGAGTTCGAGCGCACCTATCCCACCGGTCCGACCGCGTTCGGCCCGACGGTCGGGTACTACTCCCTGCAGTTCGCCACCTCGGGGATCGAACAGTCCCAGGACGCGTTCCTCAACGGGTCCGACCCGCGGCTGCTCTCCCAGCGCATCTCGGGGCTCATCTCCGGACGCACCCCCCAGGGCGGTTCGGTGGAGCTGACGCTCGACCCCGTCGCCCAGGAGGTCGCCTACGCGGCGCTGCAGCGGGGCGCGGGCCAGGGGCCCTTCGTGGGTTCCGTGGCGGCGGTCCGACCCTCCACCGGCGAGGTCCTGGCGCTGGCCTCCAGCCCGTCCTTCGATCCCAACGCCCTGTCCAGCCAGGAGCAGACCGTCCGCACGCAGGAGATGGCGCGGATCGAGCAGAGCCCCGACCGGCCGCTGCTCAACCACGCCACCCAGCAGTCCCTGCCTCCCGGGTCCACCATGAAGGTCATCACCACCGCCGCCGCCCTCGAGTCCGGGATGGGACCGGAGACCCCGGTCTCCGGCGCGGACCGCACCCTGCTGCCCGGGACCTCCACGTTCCTGCAGAACTACGCCGGCCAGACCTGCGGGGGCGGCACCGTGACCCTCCGCACCGCGTTCGAGCTCTCCTGCAACGTGCCCTTCGTGGAGCTCAGCCAGGAGATCGGTGCCGACGCGTTCACCGAGATGGCCGAGCGCTTCGGTGTGGACGGCGGTCAGCCGGACGAGCTCGGGATCCCCGCGGCGCCGTCCGGGCTCGGCCAGATGGAGGACGCCGCCCAGCTCGCCATGAGCTCGATCGGTCAGAGCGATGTCCGCATGACCACGCTGCAGAACGCCATGGTGGCCGCGACCGTGTCCAACGGCGGGGTGCGTATGCAGCCGAAGCTGATCCGTTCGCTCACGGCGCCGGACCTCTCCGTGGTGCAGGGGTTCACCCCCGAGGACGCCGGACGCGCCCTCACCGACGAGCAGGCCGGCACCCTCACCGAGCTCATGGAGGGCGCGGAGCGCAACGCCGGGGGCGGCCTGCCCGGGGTGACCATCGCCTCCAAGACCGGCACCGCGGAGCACGGCGTGGACGCCGCGGAGTCCGTCCCCTACACCTGGTACATCGCGTTCGTACCCGGGCAGGACGTGGCCGTGGCCGTGGCGATCGAATCGGGGCCGGGCGTCACCCGCGACACTGTGGGCTCCACCTACGCCGCCCCCATCGGGCGCGAGGTCCTCGGTGCCCTCCTCGGGGGAGCCGGATGAGCCTCAACTCCGGAGCGCTCCTGTCCGGCCGGTACCGCCTGTTGCGCCTGATCGCCACGGGCGGGATGGGTCAGGTCTGGGAGGCCGCCGACGCGGTGCTGGACCGGCACGTGGCGGTGAAGGTGCTCAAGGCCGAGTTCTCCTCCGACCAGGAGTTCGTCGAGCGGTTCCGGTCCGAGGCCAAGGTGACGGCACGGATCTCGCACCCGGGGATCGCGACGGTCTACGACTACGGGCAGATCGACGACCCGGCCTCGGGTAGCCCACTGTCCTACCTGGTCATGGAGCTCGTGGTGGGCGAGCCGCTGTCCGACGTCCTGTCCCGCGAGGGGTCGCTCCCGCTGCGCCACACCCTCGACATGCTGGAGCAGACCGGTCGCGCGCTCAACGCCGCACACGCGATCGGGTTGGTGCACCGGGACGTCAAGCCGGGCAACATCCTCATCACGCCCTCCGGGCAGGTCAAGCTCACCGATTTCGGCATCGCCAAGTCGATGGGGTCCGCGGCGGTCACCCAGGCCGGGATGGTCGTGGGCACCGCCCAGTACATCGCCCCCGAGCAGGCCATGGGGCACGAGACCACCCCGGCCGGTGACGTGTACTCGCTCGGCGTGGTGGGGTACGAGTGCGTCTCCGGGCGCAGGCCGTTCGTGGCCGATTCACCGGTGAGCGTGGCGATGATGCACGTCCGGGAGACGCCGCCACCGCTGCCCGACTCGGTGCCGCCGCCGGTCCGCAGGCTCCTCGCCGACGCCATGGTCAAGGACCCGGCTCGCCGGTACCCGGACGGCGAGGCCTTCGCCGAGGCGGTGGCCGACGTGCGCGCCGGGCGCGACCCCCGACCGCC
>NZ_JAALDZ010000444.1:0-3267 GCF_014145125.1 Dietzia sp. CQ4
GCCGCCGACCGCCCGCGAGCTGCTCGACCGGGTGACGGTCGCGGGGGGCACCGCGATCGTGAGCGAGCAGAACGCCGAGACGGCCCGACGTGACGCACCGGAGGCGGGCCTCGTCCTGACCGCCCCGCGCACCGGCGCCGTCTTCCTCGGGTACCCCCTCGCCGTCACCACCCAGGATCCGGTGCGCAGGGACGAGGTCGTCGGAGCGGCCGAGGAACTGCGTGCCGCCACCGGCTCGCCCGGGTTCACGTCCGGCCTCGCCGAGGACGGGTTCCGGCTCGCCGACAGGTCACCGCTCGCCGGCGGGGCCGGGGTCGGGGAGGTCGAGGCCCTGGTGGTCCGCGACCCGAACCGCCTGCACGGGGCACTCCAGCGATGGCGGCTGCTCGCCATGCCCGGACGGTCACTCGTCCTGGTGGACACCTCGGGCTCGATGGGGTTCGCCATGGCGGACACCGGGGTCACCCGGATCCGGACACTCGTCGAGACCGCCGACGCGGGACTCGCGCGGTTCCCCGACGACGCCGCCCTCGGCCTGTGGGCCTTCGGTGGAGACGCGGGTCTGGACGGGCGCCCGTACCGCGAGGTAGCCCCGCTCACCCGCCTCGACGCCCCCACCCCCGAGGGGAGCCACCGCGATTCGCTTGCCGGCGCTCTGGCGTCGCTCCCCGGGCTGGTCGGCGGGGGGACGGATCTCCACCGGACCGTGCTCGACGCCTACGCGGCGGTCCGGTCGGGCTACGACCCCGACATGATCAACTCGATCATCGTGATCTCCGACGGGGCCAACGACACGGTGTCGGAGCTGACCCGGGACGACTTCCTCCTCGCACTCCGGGGCATGGTCGACCCGTCCGAGCCGGTGATCGTGGTGACCGTCGGCCTGCTCGACGACGCCGACCCGGAGACCTTGGCCGAGATCGCCCGGGTGACCGGGGGGAGCAGTCATGTCGCGCAGACGACCGACGAGATCGTCCGGGTGTTCGCCGACGCCGTCGGTCGACGGGGCGGTGCCTGACCCCGACGTCGGCGCCGACCCCCCCGGATGAGGTGGCTTCGCCCCCCGATAGGGGTGGTGTCACCACCGCGTTTGCCTCCGTCGGCCCCCCGGGGCGGATTGGCCTCGGCAAACCCTTGTGTCCCGTGTCACACTTCTCCAGTCCTAGTCTGTGAGGCGCATCACTACAGAGGTGTGGCTCGAGAGAACTGAAACGGAGGACCTCCGTGTCCCAACCAGCTGATCCCCCGGTGGGAGGATCGTCACGACGTAGCCCGGAAGCGGCTGACTTCGAGGCGATGCACTCCAGCCCGGAATTCCAGGAGTTGCGCAGCAAGTTCAGGGCCTTCGTCTTCCCCATGACGATCGCCTTCCTCGTCTGGTACTTCCTGTACGTGCTACTGGCGGTCTACGCGACCGACTTCATGGCGACCAGGGTCTTCGGGAACATCACCTGGGGGCTGATCATCGGTCTGGCGCAGTTCGTCACCACGTTCCTCATCACGTTCCTGTACATCCGGTTCGCCAACCGGGTGATCGACCCCCGCGCGGAAGCGATCCGCCACGAGCTGGAAGGTGAGGTGGCCTGATGGGCGACTGGCTGATCAACATCCGTGAGCTCACCCCGGGGGAGCAGGTCGGCTCCACTCTGCTCAACATGGTCGTGTTCGGCATCTTCATCGTCGTCACCATGACGCTGGTGCTGCGGGCGTCCAAGTCGACCAAGTCGACCAAGGACTTCTACACCGGTGGCTCCACCTTCACGGGGCCGCAGAACGGGTTCGCGATCGCCGGCGACTACCTCTCGGCGGCCTCGTTCCTGGGCATCGCCGGTGCCATCGCCATCAACGGTTACGACGGCTTCCTCTACTCCATCGGCTTCCTGGTGGCGTGGCTGGTGGCGCTGATGCTCGTCGCCGAGCTGATGCGGAACACCGGTCGGTTCACCATGGCCGACGTGCTGAGCTTCCGTCTCAACCAGCGGCCCGTCCGCATGGCCGCCGCCCTGGCGACTCTCGCGGTCTGCCTGTTCTACCTCATCGCCCAGATGGCGGGCGCCGGCGGTCTGGTCGCCCTGCTGCTCAACATCAACGATTCCACCGGCCAGGCGATCGTCGTCGCGGCCGTCGGGATCCTGATGATCGTCTACGTGCTGGTCGGTGGCATGAAGGGCACCACGTACGTGCAGATGGTCAAGGCCGTGCTGCTCGTGGGTGGCGTGCTGATCATGTGCCTGTTCGTCCTGGTGGCGGCGCGGGGCAACTTCTCGGCACTCCTCGGCGAGGCCGTCGCCAACTCGGGTAAGGACCTCCTCAGCCCGGGTCTGCAGTACGGCGCCACCGAGACCAGCAAGCTCGACTTCATCTCCCTGTCGATCGCCCTGGTCTTCGGCACCGCCGGCCTGCCCCACGTGCTGATGCGCTTCTACACGGTCCCCACCGCCAAGGAGGCCCGTCGCTCGGTCACCTGGGCGATCGCGCTCATCGGGTCCTTCTACCTGTTCACCCTGGTCCTCGGCTTCGGTGCCGCGGCGATGGTGGGATCGGACGTCATCGAGGCGGCGCCGGGTGGCGTGAACTCGGCGGCCCCGTTGCTGGCCTTCGCGCTGGGCGGGGAGATATTCCTCGGCATCATCTCGGCGGTGGCCTTCGCGACGATCCTCGCGGTGGTCGCGGGCCTGGCGATCACCGCCTCGGCGTCGTTCGCCCACGAC
Organism: Dietzia sp. CQ4; assembly: GCF_014145125.1. Classification (NCBI taxonomy): domain Bacteria; kingdom Bacillati; phylum Actinomycetota; class Actinomycetes; order Mycobacteriales; family Dietziaceae; genus Dietzia; species Dietzia sp. CQ4. Next base: position 2,712 of record NZ_JAALDZ010000444.1, read on the forward strand.
ATCTACAACGGTGTGATCAAGCACGGCAAGGCCACGGAGAAGGCCCAGCTGCGCGTGTCCCGGATCACCGTCGTGGTGATCGGTGTCGCGTCCATCATCATGGGCATCGGCGCCATGGGGCAGAACATCGCGTTCCTCGTCGCCCTCGCCTTCGCCATCGCGGCGTCGGCGAACCTGCCGACCATCCTCTACTCGCTGTTCTGGAAGCGCTTCAACACCACCGGTGCGCTGTTCTCCATGTACGGCGGCCTGATCAGCACACTCGTGCTGATCGCGCTCTCGCCCGCGGTCTCGGGTGGCCCGAAGTCGATGATCACCAGTGTCGACTTCTCGCTGTTCCCCCTGTCCAACCCGGGCATCGTGTCGATTCCGCTGGCGTTCCTGCTCGGCATCATCGGCACGTTCCTCGGGAAGAAGGACGAGTTCCCGCAGAAGCGGGTGGAGATGGAGGTCCGCTCCCTCACCGGCGTCGGTGTGGAGAAGACCATCAACCACTGACCCGGCCCACCCGGGCGGAACCGATCCCGACCCGCCCGACCGCGAGACGCGGTCGGGC
>NZ_JAALDZ010000445.1:0-1184 GCF_014145125.1 Dietzia sp. CQ4
CCCCTGAACCCTCAGATCCGTGCCCTTGCCCGCGCCCCGATCACCGACCGCACCGATGCCTCCGCGGTGGGGTGGTCGATCCTGTTGACCTGCGCCCACGCCCGGATGCAGTACCGCGACGTGCACGAGGCCGCTTTCAACGACCGCTGGCCCGGCCTGGAATTTGTCCGCACCCGCCGCACCAGTGCGGCGGAACGCACCCCTCGATTCGACGCAGCAGCCGAGTTGGGCCGCCAGTGGGCCAAAGCGGTCACCGCTGCCAGCTACACCAACCGCGACACTTCGGGCCCCTCACCTGCCCGCCACGCCGCCGAAGCGGCTGTCGCCGACCTGCTCACCCGCATGAACGCACAACCCGCCAGGTGGGCCGGCAAGACCGGAACCCAGGACCGCCTCGTGCTCCTGGCACTGGCAGCCCGCACGCTCGCAGCCGCCACTGGCGCCGTGCACTTTTCCGAACGCGACTGGGCCCTCGCAGCAGGCCTGACCAGGGACACCGTCGCCGACCGCCTCAAGACCCTGGTGCAGCAGGGGTGGGTCGCCCGCGTGCAGCGAGCAGCGGGCCCCTGGGCCGCAGTGTGGCGGATCGCGGGACCTGGGGGCGGGGAGCAAAGAAGTGGCGCAGTATTTACCCCGGAGATGCAGAGCCGGCTTGACGCTGAGCTCGAATGCGCCCGGGAAGATATCTGGCACGCCCGCACCCTGGGGGTGCTGGGCATGCGCGTGTGGACACACTTGGCCGCTGGTTGCGCATCGGTACGTGAGCTGGCGACCACACTGGGTATCTGCCCGGCGACTGTGCGCAGTAAACTGCGCGCGCTGCGCTCTCTGGGTCTGTGCACCGCTGACGGCCGGGTATACCGCGGTCGTTCGCGGTTAGCGCGAGCGGCCGTTGCTGCTGGTGTTGATGGTGCGCACGCTGATCGGGTGCGCCTGTACCGGCTGCATTCGGCGGTGTTTGTGTGGTGGTTCACCACCCGATATCAGCCGGATCGCTCCGACGCGTTGGGGGAGTGGGGCGAATTCCCCGATCCTGCTGAGGCTGAACAGGTCCATCCGACTGACATCGCGCTGGCCTACGGAGCCACCGCCACCGGCCCGCCAGTATCAGCCACCACCTGGGGCGCGGCGATGGCTGCTCAAGATCGCCATCGCGAGGCCGATCCCGACAGTTGGTGGGAACT
>NZ_JAALDZ010000044.1:0-35070 GCF_014145125.1 Dietzia sp. CQ4
ACGCCACGGGGACGTGGACGCGACCCTTCTGGCCGCACTACCCCGGCCGCGAGAGCTTCCGCGGGCGCCACGTCCACGTCCACGACTACGTCCGGGCCGAGGAGTTCGCCGGGCAGCGCGTGGTGGTCGTGGGCTCGGGGATCTCGGCGACCCAGCTGCTCGAGGAGATCTCGCGCGTGGCCGACACCTTCTGGGTGACCCGACGGGAGATCGAGTGGGCCACGGGACCGCCCCCGGAGAACTTCTCGGCCGCCATCTCCGCGGTCGCCGAGCGCACGGCCATGGGGCTGGCGCCGGAGAGCGTGATCCGGGTGACCGGCATGTACCGCACCCCGTGGATCGATCGCGCGGAGGCCCGCGGGGCGCTCGTCCGACACCCGATGTTCACCCGGATCGAGCCCGACGGGGTGCGGATGCCGGACGGGACGCTCGAACCCGCCGACGCGATCCTGTGGGCCACCGGGTTCCGGCCCGCCGTCTCCCACCTGGCGCCGCTCGGTCTGCGCACCCCGGCCGGGGGGATCCGTGTGGTCGACGGACGGGCGCTCGACGAGCCGCGACTGTTCCTGATCGGCTACGGCCCGTCCCAGTCGACCGTGGGGGCCAACCGGGCGGGCCGTGACGCCGTCCGTGCGATCACGACCGAAATCTGAAGAGCCGGTATCAGAGCGTCCGGGAGATCAGTTCCTTCATGATCTCGTTGGTCCCGCCGTAGATCTTCTGCACGCGGGCGGAGGCGTACATCCGCGCGATCGGGTACTCGGTCATGAAGCCGTAGCCGCCGAAGACCTGCAGGCAGCGGTCGATGATCTCGCACTGCTTGTCGGTGCAGAAGTACTTGGCCATGGACGCCGTGGCCGGGTCCAGCTTGCCCTCCAGGTGCAGGGTGATGCAGTGGTCCAGGAGGGTGCGCGCGGCCAGTGCCTCGGTCTTGCACTCGGCCAGCTCGAAGCGGAGGTTCTGGAACTTCAGGATGGGCTTGCCGAACGCCTCGCGCTCCTTGGCGTAGTCGATCGCGAGCCGGACCGCGGTCTCGGCCGCCGCCACGGCGGTGACGGCGATGATGAGCCGCTCCTGGGGCAACTGCTGCATGAGCTGGATGAAGCCCTGGCCCTCACCCTCCTCGCCGCCGAGGATGTTGGCGGCGGGGATCCGCATGTCGTCGAAGAACAGCTCCATCGTGTCCTGGTACTTCAGACCGATCTTGTCGAGCTTGCGACCGCGGTCGAAACCCGGCAGGTCGGTGGTCTCGGCGAGGAGCAGGGACAACCCCTGGGCGCCCTCGCCGCCGGTGCGGGCCACGATGATCAGCAGGTCGCAGTGCATGCCGTTCGAGATGAACGTCTTGGCGCCGTTGACCACCAGGTCGTCGCCGTCCAGGACCGCCGTGGTGCGCAGCGCCTGGAGGTCGGACCCCGCTCCGGGCTCGGTCATGGCGATCGCCCCCACCATCTCGCCGGTGGCGAGCTTGGGCAGGAAGCGGGTCTTCTGCTCCTCCGTTCCGTACTGGAGCAGGTAGTGGGCCACGATCGTGCTGTGGACCGAGTTGCCCCAGCCGTCGTCGAGCGCGCGGGTCTGCTCCTCGGCGATGACCGTCTCGTGCGCGAACGTGCCCCCGCCGCCGCCGTACTCCTCGGGGATGGAGATGCACAGCAGGCCCGCATCGCCGGCCTTGTTCCAGAACCCGCGGTCCACGGCGCCCTCGGCGGCCCACCGCTCGAGGTTCGGCGCGGTCTCCTTGTCCAGGAACGCACGCGTGTGGGCGCGGAGGGCGTCCAGGTCGTCGGTCATCCACGGGGAGCGGTAGGGGGCGGTCTCGAACACGGGGAGTCTCCAGGGGTCGGTCGCGTGGGCCCGGGCGGCCCCGCTCGACCACCACAATACGAGTGCATGCTTTGCTATGCAATCGTATTGTCGCGGTATCGTCTCAGGCATCGACCGAACGCAGACGCCGTTCGAGGGCGGGGAAGGGGTGGGGCGCATGGCCGGAACCACTGCCGACCGGGGCGTGGCCGCGGACGGGGACCTCACGGCGCGGGCGCGGATCCGCTACGCCGCACTGGCCCTGTACGCCGAGTACGGCGAGGACAGGGTCTCGATGCGCCGGGTGGCCGCCGAGGTCGGGGTGACGATCGGACTGATCCAGCACCACTTCGGCACCAAGGACGGCCTGCGCCGCGCCGTGGACGATCTCGTGGTGGAGCGGGTGGTCGGGGCGTTGTCGACGGTGGAGCACACCGGGACGGCCGCGGAGGTGGTGGAGGCCCGGAACGTCGCCGTCCGCGAGATGCTCCGGCAGAACCCGCAGCTCGTGAGCTACCTCAACCGGGCCCTGCTGGAGCCCGACGGCCGCGGGGCCCCGCTGCTGGAGGCGATCGTCGACCTCACCACCAGGGAGGTCGAGGGGCTGCGGCGCGGGGGTCTCGCCTCCACGCGGACCTCGGACAAGGTCCAGGTGGTCCGGACGCTCGTCGACCAGGTGGGGGAGTTGTTCCTCCGGCCCGTGGTCGAGGCCATCTGGGCGCATATCGGTGGCGACCCGGGCGAGTGCCCCTCGATCAGGATCACGGTCGAGGGGCACTGAGGTCGGCCGGGCGCCGCGAGGGGCGGCCCGCGCCCGTCGTGCAGTCGGAGCCCGCGCCCGTTAGGCTGTGAGCGCGTATACCCGGGCAGTCTGCCGGGGTGGGAAGGACACGCTCATGAGGTTCACCGGTCTGGCCAGGCTCGCAGTGACCGCCGTGATGGCCGGTGCGACCGCCCTCGCGGCCCCCGCCGCGGCCCAGGCCGCGATCCCGGTCTCCGGGGGCACCCCCGTGCTGGTCAACGGCGTTGCCGGGTGCACCCTCACCGCGGCGGGTTACGACGCCGCCGGCACGCCCGTCGCCTTCACCGCCGCCCACTGCAGCGATCGGATCAACGCCCCGGTCATCCTCCGGGGCGACCCGGGAGCCGGTGTCATCGGCACCGTCGCGACGCGCAACGAGATCCTCGACTACTCGGTGATCCGCCTCAACCCGGGCGTCGTGGTGCCCGTGCGCCAACCCGGGGTCACCGGACGCGGTCCCGCCCCGGAATTCGGCGACGTGGTCTGCAAAGACGGGATGTCCACGGGGCATACCTGCGGCATCACGTGGCAGCGCGACGGTGCCGAGTTCTGGAGCCACGCCTGCGCCGGATACGGGGACTCCGGCGGGCCCGTGACCCGCGACGGCCGCCTCGTGGGGTTGCTGTCCGGCGGACACATGCCGCCGGCCGCGGGATCGGTCGGAAGCATCGGCTCTCTCCTGCCGTCCTGCCTCCACCCCGTGCAGTCACCCGTGTTCCTCCCGGCGCTGGCGTACTCGTTCGACGCGATCGTGACCGACGCCACCGATCGGAACTGGCCCGGACGCGGCTTCCGGATGGCCTGACCGGCGGCCGGACCGGGCGCCCGAAACCGGTGTGGATCACCGGCCCGCCTGGTACGACTGGGGTCACCCCGGACGAGAGGTGACCCCATGACCCACACCGACACCCCTGTTCCCCCCGAGCGACGCGACCGGGCGAGCCGCGGAGTGTTCATGATCCTCGCGCTGGTCGTCGTGGTGGTCGTCGTCGGCGTCCTGGTGTTCTTGTTCACGGGTAATGCCGAGGAGTCCGCGCAGCCCGCTGCGGAGGACCCCCAGACGGCGCTCGCCGACGCCATCACGGCGGAGGTGGAGAACGCCGGCGTCGAGTTCGAACCGGGACTCGTGGCCGTGGACTTCCCGATCCGGCAGGGGGCCACCCCGTCCTCCGCCGTGGAGAGTGCGCAGGACGATTCGATCGCCGTGCTCCGGGCCGTTCAGGGGTCCGACTGGTCGGGGACGGTGGAGATCACCGCGTTCACCGCGCCCGGGGACCAGCCGGAGGAACAGAACGGTCAGGAGATGGTGCGGATGGTGTACCTACCCGAGACGGTCGATCGGCTCGACCCCGACGGGATCGGTCGCGAGGACGTGTGGGCCGAGGCGGACGAGCAGTTCGTGGATCCGGCTCTGACCGGGTAGCACGTAGTTCGACGCCCCTCATCGCCTCCACAGCTCTTCGGTCTCGGCCGCACCCGCCTCCGACCGGATGCGCTGCCAGTTGCGGCCACCCCGGGCGAACGTGGCCCGCACGGCGGCGGGGACGATCGACCGGTCTGTCGGCTCCGATCGCCACCGGCAGTCCCGGACGTGGACCAGGTCCACCTCGTGCGCCTCGTCCGAGTCGTCGTAGCGCCACGGCCCCCCGAGACGCCCGAGCCAGTAGTTGCCGTCGACGTCCCGGGTCCACACATATGCACCGTCGGGCACCCGGGCGAACCGTTCGAGGCGGCGGGCCAGCCTGTCGTCGTGCTGCGCCGCGGCGGCGTCGACCGCCTCGGCGAGCGATGAGGGTGGCGGCCCCGCCAGGCGGCCGCCCATGCCGCAGAGCCCGACGCGCAGGCCCCGCTCGACACCCACCCCGTCCGCCACGGCGTCGTCCCTCGACCGCATCGGGGCCCTGAACAGGGGAACGTCGTCAGCCGCCATCGGAACTGCTCCTCTCGGGGCACCTGCTCGGGTGGGACGGGTGCGGGACGGGGCGAGCCCCGCGAACGAGGAACGCCTCCGCGGATCAATGATCCACGGAGGCGTCCGTCGTTCTCAACCGCGCATACGGCCGCGGCTCACTTCAGTTCGGCGCTCGACAGGTCGAGGATGCGCCGCGCGATCACCAGCTGCTGGATCTGCTGGGTGCCCTCGAAGATGTCGAGGATCTTGGAGTCGCGCGACCACTTCTCCAGGAAGCTGCGCTCGGAGTAGCCGTAGCTGCCGGCCAGCTCGACCGCGCCCAGGGTGACGGCGGAGCCGGTGCGCCCGGCCTTGGCCTTGCACATCGACGCCTCCTTGGTGTTGGGCATCTTGTTGTCGGCCATCCACGCGGCGCGGAGCGTGAGCAGGTACGCGGACTCCCAGTCCGCCTCGAGCTCGAGGTACTTGGCCACCGCGGCCGGCTGGCTGGTGGCGGGCCGGTCGTAGTCGATCTCGAGTCCGGCCTCCTCGAGCAGGGTGCGGATCTCCTCCAGCGCGGCGCGGGCGACACCGACGGCCATGCCGGCCACCAGCGGCCGGGTGTTGTCGAAGGTCTGCATGGCGCCGGCGAAGCCCTTGTCCACGCGGACCTCCGGGTCGCCCAGGAGGTTCTCCTTGGGGATCCGGCAGTTGTCGAAGGTGATCTGCGCGGTATCCGAGGCGCGGATGCCGAGCTTGTGCTCGAGCCGGTCCACGGAGACACCGGGGTGCTCGCGGGGGACCACGAACGACTTGATGGCCGCGCGGCCCTTGGTCTTGTCCAGCGTCGCCCAGACCACGATGTGGTCGGCACGGGCGCCGGAGGTCACGTAGATCTTGGTGCCGTTGATCACGTACTCGTCGCCCTCGAGGCGGGCGGTGGTCGACACGGCGGCCGAGTCGGACCCGAACTCGGGCTCGGTGATGGCCATGGAGGCCCACACCCGCCCGAACTTCTCCATCTGCTCCTCGCTGGCCACCGCGGCGATCGCGGAGTTGCCCAGACCCTGGCGGGGGATCGAGAGGGTGAGGCCCACGTCGCCCCAGCACGTCTCGATGATGTTGAGCAGCGACTTCATGTTGCCGCCGTTGGAGACGCCTTCGCGACGCGGTGCGCCGCCCGAGCCCATGGTGGCACCGGAGGCGGCCTGACCGGCGTCCTCCATGGCCTCCATCATGGCCTTGAGCGTGTCGAGCTCGACGGGGTACTCGTGCTCCGCGAGGTCGTACTTGCGGGAGACGGGACGGAAGATCTGCGTGGCGACCTGGCGGGCCTGGTTGGCGCCCGCCTCGAGCCGCTTGGGGAGTTCGAGGTTGATCATCGTCAGTGGTCCTTCGTGCTGGTGGGGCGGGAGGCGAGGTGGGCGGTGCTCACAGGACCACCACGCCCTCGGCCACACCCACGGCGCGCAGGTCGCGGTACCAGCGCTCGACGGGGTGCTCCTTGGTGAAGCCGTGTCCACCGAGCAGCTGGACGCCGTCGAGGCCGATCCTCATTCCCTTGTCCGCGGCGATCTTGCGGGCGAGGGCCGCTTCGCGTGCGAAGGGCAGACCCTGCTCGGCGCGCGACGCGCCGCGCCAGGTCACCAGGCGCATGCCGTCGAGCTCGGTGGCCATGTCGGCGACGGCGAAGGCGACCGCCTGGCGGTGCGCGACGGGTTCGCCGAAGGCCTGGCGCTCCTTGACGTACGGGGTCACGTAGTCGAGGACCGCGTGCGAGGTGCCCACCGCGAGCGAGGCCCAGCCCAGTCGCGACAGACGGATCACGTCGGCATAGGTCCTGGCCCGCTCCTCCGGGGAGGCGTCGGGGCCACCGAGGACCGCGTCGGCCGGGAGGGAGACGTCGGTGAGGACGATCCGCCCCAGACCCGCGGCGCGCAGGCCCATGGACGGGTCCGCCTCCACCACGAGTCCGTCGGTGTCGGACTCGACCACGAAGAGGGTCGGGAACCCGTCGAGAGAGGCGGCGACGACGAAGAGCTCGGCGCTCCCGGCGGTGGGCACCATCGACTTGACGCCGTTGAGCGTGAACCCACCCGGCCCGCGGGTGGCGGTGGTCTTGAGCTCGAACGGATCGAAGAGCGGACGGGGCTCGGCAACCACGACGGCGGCCGCCGGGACCTGCTCGGAGGCGAAGGCCGGCAGATAGGACTTCTGCTGGGCGTCCGACCCGAACTGGGTCAGGGTGGTCGCGACGCCGGAGGGTGCCAGGATCGGCAGGGCCAGACCCATGTCGCCGTAGGCCAACGCCTCGGCGACCAGCGAGTTGGTCACCACGCCGCGCTCGGAGGCGATGCCCTCGAACTCCTCGGGCACGTTGAGCATGGTGGCGCCGATCTCGGCGGACCGGGTCAGCAGCGACGCGGGGGCCTCGGCGGCGTGGTCCGCGTCGTGAGCGGCCGGTCGGACGACCTCGGCGGCGAAGTCCCGGACTGTCTCGACGATCATCTGCTGGTCGTCGTCCAGGGTGAGGTCGAACAGGTCGGGCCTCGCCTCGGAGTCGGCGTCGGGCAGACGCTTGGGCGCGCCGGATCCGGAGACCTTCTTGAACGACTTGGTGGCGGCGCCGAGGGTCTTGAAGCCGGTCTTGGTGGCCTCGTAGGTGACCCGGTCGACCTTCTGGCGCAGATTGAAGCGCTCGGCGAACTCCGACCCGGTGATCGTCGTGAGCGCGCGCATCGCGGCTCCGATCGCGTCGATCCTCGTGGGGTTCTTACCCGGGGTGGAGGCCTCCGCGCGTCCGGTCGTGGACGGGGACGTGGGGTTCTTGCTCATCATCACCAGCTGTTCTCGTGACGGACGGTGGACGGTGCTGTCGGGGACATCTTACTTCGGAGTAAGTTCCGAACGCCAGACTTTGCCCTCAAGTCGTCCCAGCCCCTGGTGAGAGCCTCGGGCTCAGCCCCGGAGGAGCGCCACGGCGTGCTCGACGGCCCCCGGACGGCCCGCCACGAACCAGTCGTAGCCGTTCACCTCGACGGTCGCGCAGAGCCCACCCGCGCCCTCGACCAGGGCCCGTCCGGGGAGCCAGTCCCACTCCGGGCACGAGTGCTGACACCACACCGAGTGGACGCCGCAGGCGACCGACGCCAGGTCGACGGAGCCCGATCCGAGCATCCGGATCGTCGCCGCACCGCGGCTGACCCGGTGGAAGGGGTCGGCGAGGTCGGGGTCGGCGAAGAACGGCGGGTGGAGATAGGTGGCCAGACTGCCGGCGGCGAGGTCGCCGGGGGTGAGGCGGGTCACGGGGACGCCGTTCCGACGGGTGGGTACGTCCGAACCCCCGACGAAGGTGTCCCCGGTGACGGGCCGGTGGACGGCCCCGAGCAAGTAGTCGTCGGGCCCGGTGACGGCGACGGCCGAACACCAGTAGTCCGAGCCGCTGACGAAGTTGTAGGTCCCGTCGACCGGGTCGACGACCCACCTGCGTTCGTGACGACCGGGGACCAGGGTGCCCTCCTCGCCGAGGACCCCGTCGTCAGGGCGGTGGCCGGCCAGGAGGGCGGTGATCTGGCGTTCGGCGGCCCTGTCGGCCTCGGTGACCACGTCGGAGGCCGAGGTCTTGTGACGGACGTCCAGGCCGTCCTCGCGCAGACGTCGAGCCAGGGACCCGGCGTCGACGACGAGTCTGGCGGCCAGGTCCGCGTCCGTCATCGGGGCGACGGCCTCGTCGGACGGAGGGCGCAGGTGGCGGGTCTCAGGGGACATCGGTTTCCTCCGCTGGGCCGCAGTGGCCCGCTGACCTCGGGCGGTAGCGGGTCCGTCGCCCGCGACGCTACCCCCGTGAGTCGACGACGGGGTGTGCGCCGGACCGCGGGAGGGTGGCGGGTGGGGAAACGCGGGGCGGACGCCCGGCCGCGTAGAGTTGGATCCCGTGCACCCCGACGTTTCCGCCGACATCGCAGCCCTCGACGCCACCATGACCACGGTCGAGAAGGTCCTCGACATCGAGGAGCTCGCCCGCCGTGTCGACGAGCTGGAGCAGATGGCCGCCGACCCCGACCTGTGGAACGACCAGGACCGGGCGCAGAAGGTCACCAGCGAGCTCTCCTACATCCAGGCTGACCTGCGCAGGTGCCGCGAGCTGCGCCAACGCATCGAGGACCTCCCGCTGATGTACGAGCTGGCGGAGGAGGAGGGGGACGGAGCCGTCGAGGACGCGGACGCCGAGCGCCTCCAGCTGCGTGAGGACGTCGAGGCCATCGAGGTCAAGACGATGCTCAGCGGCGAGTACGACCAGCGTGAGGCCGTGGTCAACATCCGTGCCGGTGCCGGCGGTGTCGACGCCGCGGACTTCGCCGAGATGCTCATGCGCATGTACGTGCGGTGGGCGGAGAAGGCCGGCCACAAGGTCGAGGTGTACGACACCTCGTACGCGGAGGAGGCGGGCATCAAGTCGGCGACCTTCGTCGTCCATGACCCGTACATGTACGGCACACTCTCCGTCGAGCAGGGGACCCACCGACTCGTCCGCATCAGCCCGTTCGACAACCAGGGCAGGCGGCAGACCTCGTTCGCCGAGGTCGAGGTGCTGCCGGTGGTGGAGACGACCGACTCGATCGAGGTCAACGAGAACGAGGTGCGCGTCGACGTCTACCGCTCGTCCGGCCCCGGCGGGCAGTCCGTCAACACGACCGACTCGGCGGTCCGCCTCACCCACGTCCCCACCGGGATCGTGGTGACGTGTCAGAACGAGAAGTCGCAGTTGCAGAACAAGGTCGCGGCCATGAAGGTCCTGCAGGCCAAGCTGCTCGCACGCAAGCAACAGGAGGAGCGGGCCGCCATGGACGCGCTCGGTTCGGGCGGCAACGCCTCCTGGGGTAACCAGATGCGGTCGTACGTCCTGCACCCGTACCAGATGGTCAAGGACCTGCGGACGGAGTTCGAGGTCAACAACCCGTCGGCGGTCCTGGACGGCGACCTGGACGGGTTCATCGAGGCGGGCATCCGGTGGCGGATGCGGGAGGGGGCCGACGCGGAGTGAGGTTCCAGACTGACTTCAATCCCATCCTGAACTGGCTCAGCAACAACGGCCTCGAGGTCGTCCTCCTCGTGCTGGGCGCCGCCCTGATGACGCGGGTGATCGCCAAGATCGCGCGGATGTGGACCGGTCGGATCGACGCCAAACACACCGACGAGGATTTCTGGTCGGAGGAGTCCAAGCACCTCCACTCGCTGATCCAGGTGATCTCGTACGTCGCCGTGGGCGTGCTGTACATCCTGTTCGGAATCCAGATCCTCCTGCGCTTCGGCGTCAACCTGGTCGCACTCGTCGCCCCGGCCACCGTGCTCGGTGCGGCGCTGGGCTTCGGTGCCCAGAAGATCGTCCAGGACTTCCTGGCGGGGTTCTTCGTCCTGGCCGAGCGTCAATACGGCTACGGCGACATCGTGGAGCTCACCACTGCGACGGGCGTCACCGCGGGAACCGTCGAGGACGTCACCCTGCGCATCACCCGCCTGCGGACCCTCGACGGCGAGGCGGTGATCGTCCCCAACGGCCAGATCGTCACCGCGATCAACCAGTCGCAGGACTGGGCGCGTGCGATCATCGACGTCCCGGTGCCCAACAACGCCGACATGGACAAGGCCAACGAGGTGCTCGCACAGGTCTGTCGCGAGATCACCGACGACGACCGGGTGGGCCAGTACGTCCTGGACGAACCCACCGTGATGGGTGTGCAGTCGATCCGGCTTGAGCAGACCGTGATCCGGTTGCTGGCCCGGACCAAGCCCGGCATGCAGTGGGAGGTGGGCCGACGGATGCGCGCGGTCATCCTGCGCCGGTTCCGCGCGGAGGGGATCGTTCTGGAGCCCGAGGCCCTGGCCGCGATCCGGGCGGGCATGCTCCGACCGCAGACCGGAGAGGGGAGCGCGTGATGGCCGAGCGCCGAGACGACGACACGACAGCCGAAGACCACACGCCCGACGACCACACACCTGAGGGCACGGCCTCCGACGCGGTCTCGTCCGGCGAGCTCGGCCCGGAGGCCGAGGACAGCGCGCGGACCGAGGCGGCGACCACGCGTGAGCCCCTGATCAGCGGCGATCCGCTGGGTCTCGGGGGGACCACCGATCCCGATGCGCCGTCCCGTCGGCCGCGACCGAAGATCGTGTCCCTGCTCGGGGAGTTCTTCAGGATGTCGCGGACCACCGCGATCCTGCTGGTGGCGTTCGTCCTGTTCGCGATGCTCTATTCGCTGGTCAAGGACCAGCCGGTCGCCAGTTTCGGTACCCCACCGCCCCAGACGGACACCGCCGAGACCGAACCGCCCGCGCCGGCCGAGGGGACGACACCCGTCGAGGAGTCGCCGACCCCGGGGACCACGGTCGACCAGACGACGGCTCCGACCGCCACTCCGCAGACGTCCCCGCCGGTCACCGGAACGACGCCGCCGCCGGGACGCCAGACCCCGACGTCCCCCACGGGAGCGACCGGGCAGCAGGCGCCGCCGCAGCAGTCACCGCAGGAACAGTCGCCGCAAGAGCAGGCGCAGCAGGGAGAGGATTCCGGCGACGCCGGGGCCGGTGGGAATCCCGTGACCACGAGCTGACACCGACGGGTCCTTTGCCTGCCGTGTGACTGGAGTAGCGCTACGCTACTCGAGTGATCAGTGCTTCCCATGTGACCAAGTCGTACGCGTCCTCGACGCGTCCGGCTCTGTCCGACGTGACCGTCGAGATCGCCGAGGGCGAGTTCGCCTTCCTCATCGGCGCCTCCGGGTCGGGAAAGTCGACCTTCCTGCGCCTGTTGCTCCGCGAGGACCGGCCCGACTCCGGGACCCTGGTCGTCGCCGGCCACGACCTCACCAGGATGAAGGCCTCGTCCGTGCCGTCGCTGCGTCGCTCGCTCGGCTGCGTCTTCCAGGATTTCCGTCTGCTGCCGGACAAGACCGTGGCCGAGAACGTGGCGTTCGCGCTGCAGGTGATCGGTAAGTCCCGCCGGACGATCGACAAGGTCGTCCCCGAGACGCTCGAGATGGTGGGTCTGGGTCGTGAGGCCGGTCGCCGACCGCACGAGCTCTCCGGCGGTGAACAGCAACGTGTGGCGATCGCGAGGGCGTTCGTCAACCGACCGAGGCTGTTGCTCGCCGACGAGCCGACCGGCAACCTCGACCCCGAGACCAGCGAGGACATCATGTTGCTGCTCGACCGGATCAACCGGACCGGGACCACGGTCCTCATGGCCACGCACGACCGACACATCGTCGACCGCTCGCGACGCCGCGTGGTGGAGTTGGTCGACGGAAGGGTCGTCCGCGACGACTCCCGCGGCACCTACGGGGTGGGGCGCTGATGGCCGCGCGGTTCATCGCGTCCGAGGTCGCACAGGGCCTGCGCCGCAACCTGTCGATGACGCTGGCCATGATCATCACCACCGCCGTCGCGTTGGCGATGCTCGGCGCCGGGGTGCTGGTGGTCATGACCGCCTCGGCCAGCCAGGTCAAGTACGACTACCTGAACGAGTTCCGTGTCTACGTGGACCGGGCCATCTCCCTCGAGGACCCCGACTGCACCTCGGCGTGCGGTGAGATCCGGGACGAGTTGGAGGCCACGGCCGGCGTGGCCTCGGTGGAGTACAAGAACCCGCAGGAGACGTACGAGGAGTTCGTCGAGCTCTTCGCCTCCACCGACCCCGTCCTGGTGGAGTCGACCTCCCCGGACGCCCTGGGGTCGCGATTCACGCTCACCCTCGACGACCCCACCCGCGCGGAATCCGTGGCCGAGGACTTGGAGGGTGTCGCGGGGATCGAGGTCGTGCAGGGACAGGGGGAGCTGGTCGAGCGCGTCTTCTCCGTCCTGGACGGCATCCGGAACGCCGCGTTCGCCGTCGCGGTGGTCCAGCTCCTGGCCACCGTCCTGCTCATCGCCAACATGACGCAGATCGCGGCCTTCACCCGCCGGACCGCGCTGGGGATCATGCGACTGGTGGGCGCGAGCCGCTGGTACACCGAGCTGCCGTTCGTGGTGGAAGCCGTGCTGGCGTCGGTGGTCGGTTCGCTGCTCGCGGTCGGCGGGCTGCTGGGGGCCAAGGTCGTCTTCCTCGACAGGGTGCTGGCCGAGGCGTACCGGGCGAACCTGGTGGAACGGATCACCACCGTCGACATCCTGCTGCTGGCCCCGGTCCTCGTGGTGGCGGGCGCGGTGGTGTCCGCGCTCACGGCGTGGGCCACGCTGCGGATCACGGTTCGGCAGTGATCCCGTACTGATCTAGAGTGGGGGATCTGCCCGACGGACGGACGAGGAGGTGAACCGACGTGGCCAAGAAGAACAAGAAGAAGGGTGCGTCGACCCTCGGCCGTGACGGCAGCGTGGTCGCGAGCAACCGCAAGGCCCGGCACGAGTACTCCATCCTCGACACCCACGAGGCGGGGATCGCGCTGTTGGGTACGGAGATCAAGAGCATGCGCGAGGGCCAGGCGTCGTTGGTCGACGCGTTCGCGACGATCGACGACGGCGAGGTGTGGCTCCGCGGGCTCCACATCCCCGAGTACTCCCACGGGAACTGGACCAACCACGCGCCCAAGCGCGCCCGCAAACTGTTGCTGCACCGTCGCGAGATCGATTCGCTCGTCGGCAAGGTGCGGGACGGCAACGCCACGCTGGTCCCGCTGTCCCTCTACTTCGTGAACGGGCGGGTCAAGGTCGAACTGGCCGTCGCCCGGGGTAAGCAGGCCCACGACAAACGGCACGACATCGCCAAGCGGACCGCCGAGCGCGAAGCCGTTCGCGAACTCGGCAGGAGGATCAAGGGCATGCACGCATGATGCCGGTCGCGCTGGCGTCGACCTCGGCGGTGGCGTACGGCATCAGCGACTACCTCGGCGGGGTCGCGTCCCGGCGGGCCCGTGCACTGAGGGTCGTCAGCGTGTCGTACCCGCTGTCGATCGTGCTGGTCGGGGCGGCGGCGGTGGTGTCCGGGGGGTCACCGACCCTGGTCGGGTTGGCCTGGGGGCTGACTTCGGGCCTCCTGTCAGGTCTCGCGGTGTGGTCGTTCTACGTCGCGCTCTCGCGCGGGCCGATGAGCGTGATCTCGCCGATCACGGCGGTTCTGGCCGCGTCGGTGCCGCTCGCGTTCGGGTTGGTGGCGGGGGAGCGGCCCGGGGCGGCAGCCCTGGTCGGGATGTCGG
Organism: Dietzia sp. CQ4; assembly: GCF_014145125.1. Taxonomy (NCBI): domain Bacteria; kingdom Bacillati; phylum Actinomycetota; class Actinomycetes; order Mycobacteriales; family Dietziaceae; genus Dietzia; species Dietzia sp. CQ4. Next base: position 13,685 of record NZ_JAALDZ010000044.1, read on the forward strand.
TGGCGCTCGTCGCCACGGTCCTCGTCTCACTGGAGAGCGACGAGGGTTCGTCGATCGGACACGGTCGCCTCACCTGGCCGTTGATGGCGCTCACGGTGATCTCGGGGCTGGCGTTCGCGGGCTTCTTCGTCCTGCTGGCACAGGTCCCGGCGGGTGAGGGGCTGTGGCCGGTCGCGGCGTCGCGGGTGGGCGCCACCGGGGTCGTCCTGGCGGCGGCGTTCGCCGCCCGCGAGTCGTTCAGGTTCTCCCGGCGCCTCATCGCCATCGGCCTGGTGATCGCCGTGTTCGACGCGGTCGCCAACGGAGCCTTCTACTTCGCCTCCCAGGCGGGCATGCTCTCGCTGGTGAGCGTGATCGCCGCGCTCTACCCCGCCTTCACGGTGGCGCTGGCCATCACGCACGGTGGGGAGCGCCTTCGCGCGGTCCAGATCGCGGGGCTCGCACTGGCGGGGGTGGCGATCGCACTGCTCGCGCTGGGCTGAGGTGGAGACGGAGCTCACCCTGGCGGTGGGGCCCCGGTCGGGGTAGGGTCAGTAGTCCGTCGATGAGAGTCGGCGGACCTGACGGGGCTGATGTGGTTTCGACTACGTGAGTTGACGCAGGGGAAGCGTGCCGGTGCAGGCCAGAGACCACCGTAAGCGTCGTGGCAACCAATTACGCGCCGATACCAATCAGCGCGACTACGCCCTCGCTGCCTGACAGCGAGCCCGTAGTCTGTCGGCCCGGGGTCGCCCTCGCCCCGGTCACCGGCATCATCTAGAGGGATCACCGGCTCACCCGGTCACGGGGTGGGTCGGGACATCCAACAGTGACTGGGATCGTCATCGCCGACATGTCCGCATGAGGGCGAGATCCGAGTAGAGGCCAACGCGGACTGCGCACGGAGAAGCCCTGCCGATGCTGCGGAGGACCCGGGTTCAATTCCCGGCAGCTCCACCATCGGGCCGAGCCCCCGGTCGATCACCGACCGGGGGCTCGGTGCATTTCGGCCTCGCCACCTGCCCGCACCTGAAAGAGGACTCAGGCGGTTTCGGTACCCTCTCGGTAGTCGCCAGTCGCTCGGAAAGGGCCGACGGTTTCCCAGTAGAGAAAGGCCCACCCACACGTGAACGCCAAGTCCGCAGGTAACAAGAGCACGAAGGTCCTGAAGACCAAGAAGAACAACGGGATGCTGATCACGGTCGCGGCGCTGATCGCCGTCGCCGTCCTGGTCCTCGGCGGTGTCGTGTGGATGGCCCAGCGGGGCGGCGAGGCCAACCCGATCACGTTCGGTGAGACGGCCGACGAGCTGATCGAGATCTCGGACACGGGTGTGATCGCGGTGGGGGAGGAGACCGCCCCGACCGTCCAGATCTGGGAGGACTTCATGTGCCCGGCGTGTGCCTCCTTCGAGGGGCAGAACGGTGAGCGGATCGCCTCCGCCGTGGAGGCCGGTGACCTGCGCGTGGAGTTCCACACCCTCAACTTCCTCAACCGCCAGTCGGCGTCGGGCGAGTACTCCACGCGGGCCATCGCCGCCGTCCAGTGCGTCGCGGCCAAGGATTCGCTGCCGGCCTTCTTCGACGTCAAGAACGCCTTCTTCGCCCAGCAGCCCGCCGAGGGCGGTGGCGACCGTTCGGCGAGGGAGCTGGCCGCCACCGCCGAGGCGGCCGGCGCGAACGCGGACTCGGTGGAGTGCATCGGCAACGTGGAGACCAACGGCGGGATGGAGAAGGCCTCGGACACCGCCGACAACTCGCAGGACAGTATCCGAGAGGTGACCGACCGCGTCTCCACCCCCACGGTCGCCTACGAGGGTGAGGTCGTGGAGATCGCCGATCCGGCCTGGCTGGACAACATCCTCGCCTGACCCCGGTCCGCACCGATCGGTACCGGCCCCGCCCGTCCAGGGCGGGGCCGGAGGCGATTTGGAGCGCCGAACCGGGATGGTGTAACTTTGGTCGAGCCGGTCGCCGAGAGGGGAACGGTGGAACAACCGATACGGGGCTATGGCGCAGCTGGTAGCGCACCACACTGGCAGTGTGGGGGTCAGGGGTTCGAGTCCCCTTAGCTCCACCCGAACGAACGATCCGGCAACGGATGGTTCATGCGAGCAAGAGCCCGGCCACTGGCCGGGCTCTTTTCATCTCTATCCCTGCTGCGCGGCCCACTCGGCGACCCGGCGTGCGCTCTCGGACTCCGACAGGTCCTCCACGCGGGACATGATCGACCATCGGACGCCGTACGGGTCCCGGATCGAGGCGTACCTGTCGCCGGAGACGAACTCGCTCACGGGTTCACGGATCGTGGCCCCGGCCTGTGCGGCCCGGTCGACCACCTCGTCGACGTCCGCGCAGTACATCCCGATCGAATAGCAGGCCACCTCCCCGGTGGGCGGGGGCACGAGCCCGAACCGGGGACTGGGCTCGCCGAGTTGCAGCCGGCCGTTGCCGAAGTCGAGTTCGGCGTGCACGACGATCCCGCCCATCTCCGTCACGTCGACCACCCGGGCGCCGAACACCGAGGAATAGAATTCGACCGCGTCCCCCGCTCTCTCGACGGCGAGGAACGGCGTGAGGCTGGTCGACCCGTGGGGGACGCCGTCGGTGGTGTGTTCTCCGGTGACCCCGGCCCGGGGCGTGGTGTTCTCTGTCATGCGATGAACCTACGAGGACATGCACGGGAGTGGCTTGAAGATTCGCGACGCCGTCGCGTCCGACACGCGGGGAGGGGACGATGGCCGACCTCCCTGATCGACGCGGGGTCCTCTATCCGGACAGGCTGCCCACCTTCCACCGCGAGGACGCGCCGTCGGAACTGCGTGACCGGATCCGTTGGTTCTGGATCCCGCGCTGGCGTCTCGCGCCGGGGGAGACCTCCCGGCAGGAGCTGCTCCCTTTTCCGGCGTCCAATCTCGTCGTCGACCCCGGAGGGGTCAGCCTCTCCGGACCGACGACCGGCGTCTCCCACCGGGACCTCAGCGGCAGCGGCTGGGCGGTAGGCGCCCTGCTCCGCCCGGCCGGATTGGCCTCGTTGGCGGCCGAGCCCCGGCGGCTCCGCGACGCGGAGACGCCCCTCGACGCCCCCGGGTTGCATCGTGCCGTCATGGCGGCGATGGGAGAGGTGGACGAGGTCGTCGGCCGGTCGTGCCCTGCTGATCAGGGCGGGGCCGACCAGCGCGAGTCCGTCGCCCGCGACCGGGCGCTGCGCTACTTCTCCGCGTGGGCCGCCGCGCACCTGGCCGCCCCGGACGCCGGCGGCGTCATGGCCAACGCCATGGAGGATCTCATCGCCTCGGACCGGTCGATCGTGCGTGTGGACCAGGTCGCCGCAGCCCTGGGCGTCTCGACTCGCGCGGTGCAGCGACTCGCGCACCGCTACGTGGGACTGCCGCCACTGAAGATGATCCGTCGGTACCGACTCCAGGAGGCCGCGCAGCGTCTACGCGAGGACCCGTCGGTGACGATCGCCCGGATCGCCGCGGAGCTCGGGTACTCCGACCACGCTCATCTCAGCGCGGACTTCCGCACGGTCCTCGGCCTGAGTCCCCGGTCCTACCGCCGCGCCCCCGGCGCCGCGGCGAAGGGGTCCTCCGACGGGTGACGGATGGGCACGATGCGCTGGCCGAGGGGGAGAAGGGCCAGCGGGACCATCTTCCAGCAGGCGATGCCGAAGGGGATTCCCACGATCGTCAGGCACAGCAGCAACCCGGCGAGCAGGTGGGCGATCGCCAGTTCCCAGCCGAGCACCAGGATCCACAGGACGTTGCCGATCAGGGAGAGCGCACCGGCGTCCCGGCGGAACTCGGTCCGCCGCCCGAACGGCCACAGGACGTACGCCGCGAGCCGGAACGAGGCGATGCCGAACGGGATGGTGATGATCAGGATGCAGGCGATGATCCCGGCGATGACGTACACGAGCGCCAACCACCAGCCGGCGAGAAGAAACCAGAGCACGTTTCCCAGGGTTCGCATCACACCACGGTAGACGCCGCGGCGGGCCTCCGGGCCGGGTACCGGCGCGCCGGTCGCGGGGCCTGACGCGCACGATGCCGGGTCCGGGGCCCAAAGCGCTGACGCCCGGCGAGGCATGTGTCATGTTTTAGTGATGGGTGTTCATAAGTTTGCCGTCACCAGGATTCCGCTCGTGCTGGTGCTCGTCACCGCTCTGGTGGCGACCGCTCTCATCTCGGTGTCCGTGCAGGCCCGGGCCGAGGCGCGGATGGCCGAGGGCTTCCACTGGGGGGTGGCCACCTCGGGCTTCCAGGTCGAGGGTTCAAATATGGATTCCAACTGGAAGCGCTACGTCGACGCCGCCGCCGCGCGTGGAGAGGCGGACCCGGTCAACGACGCCGTCGACTTCTGGAACCGGTACCCCGAGGACATCGCCCGTGCCGCGGACCTGGGCGTGAACACCTTCCGCCTCAGCGTGGAGTGGTCGCGCATCGAGCCGGAGCCGGGGCGGTACGACGAACAGGCCTTGCGTCGCTACGACGACATCCTGAGCACGATCAGGGCGCACGGCATGACGCCGATGATCACGATGGTCCACTACGTGTATCCGGGATGGCTGGTCGATCGCGGCGGGTTCCTCTCGCCGGACTCGGTGGAGGCGTTCGGGCGCTACGCCGAGCTCATCACCGAGCGGTGGGCCGGTAACGGGACGATGTGGGTCACCTTCAACGAGCCGCTGGTGTTCTTCAGTCACGAACTCCGCATCGGGCTGGTGGGGCTGCACCAGTTCAACGCATTCCGCGACAACGTGGTGGCGGCCCACAAGCTGGGATATCACGCCGCTCATCGGGCGGACCCCGATGCCATGGTCACCGCGAACGAGGCGTACCTCCCCGCCTTCGCCCCGGCCACGGACGATCTGCTGCTCAACCACATCCGCGACGAGCTGGACTTCATCGGGGTCGACTACTACTACGGCATCGCGCTCGACAATCTCACGACCATCCGTGCCGCGTGGGACGATTTCGCCGGCGTCCGTCCGCAGCCCGAGGGGATGTACGAGTCGATCGTCCACTACGCCAGGCACTTCCCCGGCAAGCCGCTGTTCATCGTCGAGAACGGGATGCCCACCCACAACGGCTACCGGGAGGACTCCTTCGAGCGCGGTGACTACCTCCGTGACGTCGTGTTCTGGATCCAACGCTCGGTCGCCGACGGCTACCCGGTGATCGGCTACAACCACTGGTCGCTGGTGGACAACTACGAGTGGGGGACCTACGACTCCCGTTTCGGCCTCTACCAGGTGGATGTGCTCACCGATCCGGCTCTCGAGCGCAGGCCGACATCCGGGGTCGACGCGTACCGGGACGTGATCGCGGGCGGTGGCGTACCGGAGGGCTATCGCCCGGTCCTGCCGGTGGGCACGTGCTCGCTGGGGACGATCCCCGACACCTGCCTCCGTCCCGTCGACGTCCACGGCCCGCTCGCGCGGCTGGCGGGCTGACGGCCCGGGCCACCACCGACGAGCCCTTCTCCAGCCGGCCCCCCGGACGTAGGGTCACCCCATGGATCGGTTCGCCTCCGTCACCGGGGAACTCGACGCCCTGGTCGACTCCGGACGGCTGACGGGATACGTCTGCGGGGTACGGCAGGACGGTCGATCACGGATCGCGTCGGGTGGGACGCGGTCGCCCGGCGGCCCCTCGCTCGACCCGGATGCGGTGTTCCCGCTGTCGTCCAACACCAAGCCGGTGGGCGGCGTGCTCGCGCTGAGGCTGGTCGAGCTCGGGATCCTCTCGCTCGACGACCCGGTGGCCACACATCTGCCGGAGCTGTCCGCCCCCAGGGTCCTCGCCCGGCCCGGCGGGCCGATCGACCGGACCGTACCGGCCGGGCGACAGATCACGCTGCGCCATCTCCTCACCATGACCGCCGGCGTCGGCTGGGCGGGCGAGGGCAGCCCGCTGTCCGACGCCATGAGCGAGCGTCTGGTCGCACCCGGCCCCTACGCACCGCCGATGGAGCCGGACGAGTACCTCCGGCTGCTGGGTGCACTGCCCCTGGCGGACCAACCCGGGCGGGGTTGGCACTACCACACCGGCAGTGACGTCCTGGGGGTGCTCCTGGCGCGGGCAACGGGCGCCAGCGTGTCCGGGTTGGTGGCCGAGTACGTCACGGGGCCGCTCGGACTGGCGGACTGCGGGTTCACCGCCGACCCGGATCGGCTCCCCACCTGCTACGGGCTCGGACCCGACGGGGCCCTCCGGCCGCTGGACATCCGGAGCAGATTCGATCGCCCACCTCGCTTCGAGTCCCTGGCGTGTGGGCTGGCCTCGACCGTCGCCGACTATCTGGCCTTCCTCGACGTCCTGGTCGACGGCGGGACCGTCCTGGGTCCGGAGTTCGCGGAGATGATGACGACCGACCACCTGACCCCGCGGCAGCGCGCCGATGCGGAGGGGTTCATCGGACCCGGCTGTGGATACGGGATGCAGGTGGAGATCCGCCCGGACGGGGTCGTCGGCTGGGCGGGGGGACTGGGGACGATCGGCTACGTCGACCGGCGCACGGGCCGCTGCGCGGCGGTGTTCACCACGCAGTCGTTCGACGTACCGGGGACGGCGGACGCGCTGGACTCGGTGTGGGAGCTGGTGCGGTGATCGGGCGGCGGTGCCTGGTCGGCCGGTGTCCGGTCGACCACCGACCGCAGGGGCGTCACCCCTCGCGCCACCAGGTGTCGAGTGGCGTGGCCGGGACCGCCCGCTTGTGGCGGGTGGCCAGTAACAGCTGCTCGATCCGGGCAGCAGCCTGAGTCGGCACGCCGTCGCGGCCCTCCAGGTAGTCGTCGATCTGCTCGTAGGTCACGCCCAGTGCCACCTCGTCGGGCAGGCCCGGACGGTCGTCCTCGAGATCGGCGGTGGGGACCTTCCGCCAGGTCGACTCCGGGGCGCCGAGGTGCCGCAGCAGCGCTGCACCCTGCCGTTTGGTGAGGCCGGTCAGGGGGGTGAGGTCCACGCCGCCGTCTCCGTACTTGGTGAAGAAGCCGGTGACCGCCTCGGCGGCGTGATCGGTGCCGACGACGAGATGGCCGAGCTGCCCGGCCACCGCGTACTGCGCGACCATCCGCTGGCGCGCCTTGACGTTGCCGCGGACGAAGTCGCGGAGCGGGCCAGCGTGGCCGGGAAGGTCCTCCAGTGCAGTCGCGGCAGCACCGGAGGCGGCCTCCGAGGCCGCTCGGATGTCGACGGTGACGCGGGCATCGGGCTGGATGAAGTCCAGGGCCGCGACGGCGTCGTCCTCGTCCGCCTGGGTTCCGTGGGGGAGGCGCATGGCGACAAACAGCGCGTCGGGCAGGCCCTCGTCGCGGAGCTTCTCGGCGGCGAGCTGGCACAGCCGACCCGTCAGGGTGGAGTCCTGGCCCCCGCTGATCCCCAGGACGAAACCCGTGGCGGGGGTGCTGCGGAGATACTCGGCCAGGAACGCCACCCGCCGGGCCACCTCCTGCTCCGGATCGATGTCGGGACGAACGCCGAGTTCGGCGATGATGGACGCGCGGAGAGCGCCGGTGTCTGCAGAGGACTGGGTCATGGCGTCAGCATAGGAAGCCGGTGTGACTTCTGTGTGACATGCGGACGGGCCACGCGAGGTGCCCGGTTCCGCCGGTTGGAGTTCTGACGGGGCAGTCCGTTACGATGGACCAGTTGTGTGTCGTGCATCCGACCTCCGGGTCGGACGTGTCGCGCAGTCATCCCCAGTCGTGTCGGCGGCCATCACGGCCGCCCCGAGAGCCTAAGGAGCGCCAGATGAAGGTCCGCAAGTCCCTTCGGTCGCTGAAGAACAAGCCGGGCGCCCAGGTTGTCCGTCGTCGCGGCAAGGTCTACGTGATCAACAAGAAGGACCCCCGTTTCAAGGCCCGCCAGGGCTGAGTCTCGTCCGCGTGGGATCCCACGCACCCTCGAGGGCCCGCCTCCGGTTCGCCGGTGGCGGGCCCTCGTCGTCGTCGTGGGGGCGGGGCAGACCCGCGCCGACGGTGACCCCCGACGACCCCGCCGCCGCGGGGCCTCCCGGTGCCCCTTCCGTGACGGTGGCCCCGTCGCCCCTGTGGAGCGGTTGGGGACAAGGTGTGGGGTGGTTGGGGACGACCTGTGGGGCGTCGGACGGGGTCTCCGGCACCGTCTCGCGCGTGGCAGAGTGACGGTCGCGGGGCGAGGCGGCGGCGTTCGGGCCGACCGTGACAACGGTGGGTGGGAAGTGTCCACAAGGCGGGATCGCGACCTGGGAATACCACCGTTGTAAGACCAAAATGTTGTGGTCGATTGACTCGTCGGACACTAGGGGTAGTGTCTAGGGTGTTGCGGCCCCCGATGAATGCCACGTGTGGCATTCGGGCTGTGAACCCTGACAGACACGACGGTTATCCACAGGCCGGGCGGAAGCGCCGGAACCGATGACCGTCCGAGAAGAGCCCCTCCGCGCCTCCCCGGCGCCCGTGCCGAAAGAGGTCCACGACTGATGGTCACCGTCTACACCAAGCCCGCCTGCGTCCAGTGCAACGCCACCTACAAGGCGCTCGACAAGCAGGGCGTCGAGTACCGGGTGGTCGACATCTCCGTCGACGACGACGCGCGTGAGTACGTGATGGCCCTCGGGTATCTCCAGGCTCCCGTCGTGGTGTCCGGTTCCGATCACTGGTCGGGTTTCCGGCCGGACCGGATCAAGGCCCTCGTCACCGTCGCGGCCTGACCCCGGGGCGGACCCGGAACACATGTAGATCCGAAGGGGGCAGTCATGGCGGCTCCGCTGTCGGCCACCGAGCCGGTGAGGATCGTCTACTTCTCCAACGTCTCCGAGAACACCAAGCGGTTCGTCGACCGTCTGGGGCTCCCGGCGCTGCGCATACCCACGCGGAGGACCGAAGCGGGGCCGATCGTGTCGGACCCGTATGTTCTGATCGTCCCGACGTACGGGGGATGCCTCGAGGTCACGGGCAGGACCGGGGCGTCGGTCCCGCGACAGGTGGTCACGTTCCTGAACAACGAGCACAACAGAAGCCTCTGCCGCGGCGTGATCGCCGCCGGTAACACCAACTTCGGTTCGGACTACGCGGTCTCCGGCGACGTGATCGCACGCAAACTCGAGGTCCCGTACCTCTACAGGTTCGAACTGATGGGCACACAAGAGGACGTCATCCGCGTCCGCGAGGGATTGGAAGAGTTTTGGCAGCACCGACCGTGACCCCCGAAGGCACCATCGCCGGCGAGGCGGGCGAGGGGCAGCGCCTGGATTACCACGCGCTCAACGCCATGCTCAACCTCTACGACGCGGACGGCAGGATCCAGTTCGACAAGGACCGTGAGGCCGCGCGGGAGTACTTCCTCCAGCACGTCAACCAGAACACGGTCTTCTTCCACAACCTGGACGAGAAGCTGGACTACCTGGTCGACAAGAACTACTACGAGCGGGAGGTGCTCGACCGGTACACGCGCAACTACGTGCGGGAGCTGTTCGACCACGCCTACGCCAAGAAGTTCCGCTTCCCCACGTTCCTCGGCGCGTTCAAGTACTACACCTCGTACACGCTCAAGACCTTCGACGGGAAGCGGTACCTCGAGCGCTACGAGGATCGCGTCTGCATGGTCGCCCTCACGCTCGCGGACGGCGACGAGGACCTGGCCCGCCGCCTGGTCGACGAGATCATCGACGGTCGCTTCCAGCCGGCCACCCCCACGTTCCTGAACTCGGGCAAGAAGCAGCGCGGCGAGCCCGTCTCCTGTTTCCTCCTGCGTATCGAGGACAACATGGAGTCCATCGGCCGCAACATCAACTCCGCGTTGCAGCTGTCCAAGCGCGGTGGCGGAGTGGCACTGCTGCTGTCGAACCTCCGCGAGCACGGCGCCCCGATCAAGCACATCGAGAACCAGTCCTCCGGCGTCATCCCCGTGATGAAGCTGCTGGAGGACTCCTTCTCCTACGCCAACCAGCTCGGCGCCCGCCAGGGTGCCGGTGCGGTGTACCTGCACGCCCACCACCCGGACATCTTCAAGTTCCTCGACACCAAGCGGGAGAACGCGGACGAGAAGATCCGCATCAAGACCCTGTCGCTGGGCGTGGTGATCCCGGACATCACGTTCGAGCTGGCCAAGCGCAACGACGACATGTACCTGTTCTCGCCGTACGACGTCGAGCGGATCTACGGCAAGCCCTTCGCGGACGTCGACATCACGGAGCACTACACCGAGATGGTCGAGGACAGCCGGATCAAGAAGACCAAGATCAACGCGCGGCACTTCTTCCAGACCCTCGCCGAGCTACAGTTCGAGTCCGGATATCCGTACATCATGTACGAGGACACGGTGAACCGGGCCAACCCGATCGCCGGCAAGATCACCCACTCGAACCTGTGCTCGGAGATCCTCCAGGTCTCCACGCCGTCGACGTACAACGAGGACCTCACCTACTCGCACGTGGGTAAGGACATCTCCTGCAACCTCGGCTCCCTCAACATCGCCAAGGCCATGGACTCACCGGACTTCGGCCGGACCATCGAGACGGCGATCCGGGGCCTGACCGCGGTGTCCGACCAGACCCACATCGACTCGGTCCCGTCGATCGAGCGGGGCAACGCCGAGTCCCACGCGATCGGCCTGGGGCAGATGAACCTGCACGGCTACCTCGCCCGCGAGCGGATCCACTACGGGTCCGAGGAGGGCGTGGACTTCACGAACATCTACTTCTACACGGTGCTCTACCACGCGGTCCGCTCGTCGAATCTCCTCGCGCGGGAGCGGGGGACGTGGTTCGCCGGGTTCCCGGAGTCCACGTACGCGTCCGGTGAGTTCTTCGACAAGTACACGGACAGGGTGTGGGAGCCGGCCACCGAGCGGGTGCGCCAGCTGTTCACCGAGGCGGGCGTCGCGGTGCCCACCCAGGAGGACTGGCGCGCACTCAAGGCCGACGTGCAGCAGTACGGCATCTACAACCAGAACCTGCAGGCCGTGCCGCCCACCGGGTCGATCAGCTACATCAACAACTCGACCTCGTCGATCCACCCTGTCGCGTCCCGGATCGAGATCCGCAAGGAGGGCAAGATCGGTCGCGTCTACTACCCGGCGCCCTACCTGACCAACGACAACCTGGACTACTACCAGGACGCGTACGAGATCGGGTACGAGAAGATCATCGACACGTACGCGGCGGCCACCCAGCACGTGGACCAGGGACTCTCGCTGACCCTGTTCTTCAAGGACACGGCCAGCACCCGCGACGTGAACCGCGCCCAGATCTACGCGTGGCGCAAGGGGATCAAGACCCTGTACTACATCCGCGTGCGCCAGCTCGCGCTCGAGGGCACCGAGGTCGAGGGCTGCGTCTCGTGCATGCTCTGACCCCCGGGCCTCAGGCCTGCGCCCCGAACCGCCCCCGCCATCACGAGGAGATCCGATGACCGCCGAGCTGCACGCTCCGGGATCCCACAGCCCCGCCGCCGGGGTCGCCCCCCGGCTCGTCGACCGGGTGTCGGCGATCAACTGGAACCGCGTCACGGACGAGGTCGACGATCAGGTCTGGGGTCGGCTCACCAGTAACTTCTGGTTGCCGGAGAAGGTCCCGGTGTCCAACGACATCCCGTCGTGGCAGACCCTGACGGACTCGGAGCAACAGCTCACCACCCGGGTCTTCACCGGCCTGACGCTGCTGGACACCCTCCAGGGGACGGTCGGCGCGGTGAGCATGATCCCCGACGCGTCGACCCCCCACGAGGAGGCGGTGCTCACCAACATCGCGTTCATGGAGTCGGTCCACGCCAAGAGCTACTCCACCATCTTCTCGACGCTGTGCTCCACTCCGCAGGTCGACGACGCCTTCCGCTGGGCGGAGGAGAACACCTTCCTGCAGCGCAAGGCGCACATCATCCTCGGGTACTACTCCGGGGAGGATCCCCTCAAGCGCAAGATCGCCTCGACCCTCCTCGAGTCGTTCCTCTTCTACTCGGGCTTCTACCTGCCCATGCGCTGGTCCTCGCGGGCCAAGCTCACCAACACGGCGGACATCATCCGGCTCATCATCCGGGACGAGGCCGTGCACGGCTACTACATCGGATACAAGTACCAGCGTGCCCTCGAGCAGATCGGTCAGGCCGAGCGCGACGAGTTGAAGGATTACACCTTCGAGTTGCTCTTCGAGTTGTACGACAACGAGGCGGACTACACCGAGGACCTCTACGACACGGTGGGGTGGACCGAGGATGTCAAGAAGTTCCTGCGCTACAACGCCAACAAGGCGCTGATGAACCTCGGATACGAGGGGATGTTCCCCAAGGACGAGACCAACGTCGACCCCGCGATCCTCTCGGCGCTCAGCCCGAACGCCGACGAGAACCACGACTTCTTCTCGGGTTCCGGCAGCTCCTACGTCATGGGCAAGGCCGTCGCCACGGAGGACGAGGACTGGGATTTCTAAGCCTGGTTTCCAGCCCCAGCCGGCTTGGGGCTTTACTAACATGCAACTAGCGGTTCCCTGACCGGTCCCACAAGTGATCCGATCGTTGGTGACGGCAACTTGCCAAGTGTGTTTCGACAAGTCGCGAGCTGAGTGTCGGTTGTTGCTCCTCGCACAAGCGCGAGGAGTATATGGTCGCGCTGCGTACACGCACGGGAATCGGGGAGGCATGTGCTTGCGGGGTAGTCGTTGGCAGCAACGTCTCTTGATCAACTCGATTCCAATCGGCTCGGGCATGTTCCTAGCCTCGCCACTGGCAGCGGAGGAGTGGGAATGATTGAGAAGGTCCGAATACGTGGCTTCCGAAAGTTCAGTGACTTGGTCTTTGAGCCGCATCCCAGATTCAATGTGCTCGTTGGTGACAATGATTCGGGGAAGTCGACCCTCCTTGAGGCGATTGGCTTGGCGCTCACTGGTCGTGTCAACGGTCGGCCAGCATCTGAAGAGCTCAACCCCTATTGGTTCAACCGTGACCATGTGACGGCGTTCTTCCAGGCTCGTTCGAGCGGTCGGACGGTGGCACCGCCAGTCATTGACATCGAAGTCTTTCTGGCGGATAGGGACGAGTTTGCCGAGCATCTGCTTGGTGCACACAACTCCGATCAGCCGACTCGTGAATGCCCGGGGGTCCGGATGCGTATCGAGCCGAACCCGGAGTATGCGGAGGAGATTGAAGCGCACCTGAATTCGGTGACCGCAATCATTCCAGTCGAGTACTACAAGGTCGACTGGTGCTCGTTCGGAGATAAGGTCTTAACGGCGCGTCCCAAGGAACTGACTACCGCGATTATTGACTCGCGCACAATCCGATCAAATAATGGCGTCGACTACCATCTGAGACAGATTCTCAACGACCACCTCAAGCCCGACGCTAAAGCACAAGTCTCCTTGGCGTTCCGCAAGGTCAAGGAGGAGATGACTAGACAGCACCTTAAGGCCCTAAATGATGAAATGGAGGAGCTCGAGGGCGCTCTTGATGACAAGCCCATCTCGCTCGCCATGGACCAGTCCTCGCGCGGATCGTGGGATTCAAGTGTCGTGCCACACGTGGCCGAGTTGCCGTTTGCGATGGCCGGCCAGGGTCAGCAGGCTGCAATCAAGATCGCGCTCGCCATGAGCCGTGAGGCCGACAGAGCACGCGTGGCTATGGTTGAGGAACCAGAGAACCACCTGTCGCACACGAGCCTCAACGTGCTGCTCAAGCGAATCGAAGCGCTGGCCGGGGATGAGCAGCAACTACTCATTACGACCCACAGCTCGTATGTGCTCAATCGTCTCGGACTCGATGGACTGCGGCTTGTTGGCAGTGGAACGGTCGGCAAGTTCGGCGATCTCACCGAGGAGACCGTTAAGTACTTTAAAAAGCTGCCTGGTTATGACACGCTGCGAATGGTTCTCGCCGAAAAGTTTGTGCTGGTCGAAGGTCCTTCTGACGAGCTCCTGTTTGAGCGCTTCTTCAGGGACGAGGTTGGACGCCGTCCAATCGAGGATGGCATTGATGTCTTCTCGATGCGCGGGCTTTCGCTAGCACGGTGTCTTGAGGTGGCCAAGCTGTTGGACAAGCAGTGTGCAGTGCTCCGTGACAATGATGGTAACAAGCCAGCGGACCTTGTCGCTGAGCTCGGCGACCTCGTGCACGACACTCGGCGAAAAGTGTTCATCGGTGAACCGGCGCTAGGCGAGACCCTGGAACCACAGATTCTCTCGGCCAACCCAGACGAAGCTAAGATGCGGCTCATCTTAGGTGTCACTGACCGAGCTGGCCTAGAGACCTGGATGACCAACGCCAAGACAGAGGCTGCCCTCCGAATTGTTGAGTCTCCCCAGATCCTCACTCCGCCCCCGTACTTTAAGGAGGCGATCGAGTTCATCCGTGGCTAACAACAATCACTTGACACTGGCAGTCGCTGGATCGGGGAAGACCAAGGGCATTGTAGACGCGTGCGCGAGTGCCGACCCCAACGAGCGGATCTTGGTGCTGACCTATACCTCAGCGAACCAACGGGAACTGGGCAATCGACTCGCGACTGAGGCTGGGGACCGCCACAACACAGAGGTAAGCGGGTGGTTCTCGTTCTTAATTGGCCACTTCGTCCGGCCGTACCTGCCCTTCGCATTTCCGAACCAACGTGTCCGTGGTTTCGACTTCAAGAGCGAACCCCAGCAGGGTGCTGCCAACGAGGAGTGGCGACGGTACTTCAACCAGCGGAGTGAAGTGCGCAAGGTCCACCTCGCCCAGATCGCACACCGTGTAAACGATGCTGCTGGTGGCGCCCCCGTTCGCCGGCTGGAGCGAGTATACGACCGGATCTTTATAGACGAGGTTCAGGATCTATGTGGATGGGATCTTGAGGTGCTTCGGCTCCTCATGACGTCCGATATCCCGTTAGAGATGGTCGGTGACGTACGTCAGGCGATCCTGGTAACGAATCCGCGAGAGCGCAAGAACAAGCAGTACAGATATATGAGAATCTGGGATTGGTTTCAGGCTCAGGAGCGAGCCAGACGGCTGACCATTGACCAGAAGTGCATCACACACCGGTGCCGTCCCGAGGTTGCTCAGCTTGCGGACTCACTCTTTGCTACAGGTCGAGGCTTCGACCCCACAGTCTCTAGGAACGACACTGTTACAGATCACGATGGCGTATACCTTGTGAGGTCGTCCGACGTGGATGCCTATGTCCGTAAGTACAGCCCTCTGGTCCTGCGCCGAACAGCCGCCTCGGGCCGCAGATTCGACTATCTTGCTCCGATGAATATCGGCGTATCGAAAGGGCTTGGTCACAAGCATGTTCTGATCCAACCAACCAACGACATGAAGAAGTTGCTCCGTACGGGGGCGCAGCTTGAAGAGCAGGCTGCCGCCTACCTCTACGTGGCGGTAACGCGAGCCGAGCAGAGTGTGGCGTTTATCATTGATGATCCCGGTCAAAGCGAGCATCCACACTGGATTGCTTGCTAGAGCTTCGCCAATTCGCCGGTGTGTTGGGCGCACCGCTACTTGATGTCGACCTGGCACCTGCTCACGACACCGCCCACCTGGCGCGAAGCGCCGGAACGTCGAATATCACGGCGAGGTTCGGTAGAACTGGATCGCGTCTGAACCCCTCCAGGATGAAACAGTCATAGCTCAAGTTGCGAGTGGAAAGCGTGAGAGACGGAGGTGCGGTAGATCCGCAGGTCTGTAGATTCTCGACGAGATCTGGGACTGCTAGTTGCGATGTCCAGGCAGGTTGTTCCGGCTGGCAATGGTGGGTTCGGCTGACATGTGAAGGCCTCCGGTTATGAAGTGGAACTGTCTAATTCTTCGCTTCATCAACCAGGCGACCTTCCTGTCCCACGTTAACGCCCCCCTGACTCCATGCACCCGGTTGCGCTTGGCGAGACTGATCGTCGAGTGGGTTTAGACCTACTAAGCTGCGGTCGAGATGTTCATGCTCGCGCCCCGAGCCGCCAGGAAGTGGGCCGACCGCTACCGTACGCAAGGGGCCGGCATAACCGATCGCAGCTCACATCCCCGCACGAGCCCGAACCGCGCCTGCCCAGCGGTCATCCGCAAGATTGTGCGACTACGCTGTAGGCACCGGCTCGGGCCAATTCGGATTTGATGTGACCAAGTTTGGCAGCATCTCCGACGGTTGCCACCCGCCCCTACCCGTCCGGGGCGATCCCGTTGATGGAACTCCGGATGTCGTCGAGGACCGCGCGCGCGGCCACCGGGCCGGATCCCTCCCACACGGCCCGGTCCACGACGAACATGCGGCGGGCGCCCACCGCGTCGAGGTCCGTCCACCGCTCGGTGGCGAAGGCCTCCCGCGCGGACTGCTCCGAGCCGTCACCGCCGCCCACCACGGCGAAGATCACGTCACCGTCGAGTTCATCGCCCACGGGAGGAGACTCGGGGGCGGGTTCGATCCGCTGGCCGTCCCGGGTGCGCTGCGCCGGGGGCCGGCCGGCACCGACCGCCTCGAGCATGAGGCTCCCGAGTGTGTCCGGCCGCTGGACCGCGACGCCGTCGGAGACGGAGACGAGCGAGACCCAGGTGTCGCTCGGGGTGGAGGCGTCGGCGGTGAACCGGGCCCGGTCGATCACGTCCAGCAGGAGATCCCCGCCGGCACGCGGGCGCCCGTAGGCGTCGGCGATCGCCTCGGTGCTCTCGGTCCAGTTCAGAGCCCGCGCGTCGTACACGACCGTCGGGGCGACCTCCGCCAACGCCCGCACCACGGACGGGTCGGGATCGGGCGAGTCCGCCAACACGATGAGGTCGGGGTCGAGTTCACGGGCCGCGGCCGCGGCCTCCTCCGCGCCCGAGTCGCCGGTGATCGCGAGGTCGGGCAGTCCCACGAGGGGCGCGGGGAGGTAGACGTCGGCGTCGCGGGGCAGACCGGAGGTCCCGACGACGAGGTCCTGCAGCCCCAGGCCGCACGCGACGTCCACGGCCCCGGCCCCGAGCGCCAGGATCCGTTCCGGCGACCGGGGGACCTCGACCGTCGCGTCGGCCGGGTCCACGGACTCGACCTGCCTGACGCCGTTCCCGGCGAACTCGGCCGGCGCCGGTACGGGCGCACACGACTCCTCCGGTTCGGCGGAGCGCTGGAGCTCCTCGCCGGCCATCCGTGAGGGGGTCGTGGTGACGGGGTGCTCGACCATGTCGACGGGGGACGGCCCGCACCCGGCGAGCACGAGGCCGGCGACGAGCGGGCCCACGACGCCCACCGTGACCCGCACGGGGGTGGAAGGGTACCCCCGTCCGCGAGGGCGGTGTCGGCTCGGCGCGAGATCGGTCATGGGGGAGAGCCTAGGAGATGGGTCGCGGGCGCAGTCGAAGTGGAGGTCGAGGCGGGTCCGGGCGTCATCTCGGGCGTGTCGTGGCGGGGCCGGATTCCCGCAGATGACCCGCCCCGGCGAGTTCGGCGGGGTGAGTGGTGGACGCTCTCAGCGGAGGGTTAGGATTGCCCTCACGCACTATTCCTTTGCGTTCGACGTGGGGTCGGTGGTTCGACCCGCGGCGTCGGGTGAGGCGTTCAGGAGGACCCTTATGACCGCAGTGGCCCCCAAGCCGGTCGACGATCTCGACCATCCGCCGGGCGTACCCACGGGCACCGCCCGGCCGGGTTCGTTCGTGTGGAAGATGATGACGACGACCGATCACAAGCTGCTCGGCCTGATGTACATCGTCACCTGTTTCGTCTTCTTCTTCATCGGCGGGCTCATGGCCCTGCTCATCCGGGCGGAGCTCTTCGTCCCGGGCATGCAGTTCCTGTCCAACGAGCAGTTCAACCAGCTGTTCACCATGCACGGCACGGTCATGCTGCTGCTGTACGGCACCCCGATCGTGATCGGGTTCGCGAACTACATCATGCCGCTGCAGATCGGCGCCCCCGACGTCGCGTTCCCGCGACTGAACGCCCTGGGCTACTGGCTGTTCGCGGTCGGCGGCACGATCATGCTCTCGGGCTTCCTCACCCCGGGTGGTGCGGCCGCGTTCGGCTGGACCATGTACATGCCGCTGGCCGACAAGATCCACTCGCCGGCCGTCGGCGCGGACCTGTGGATCCTCGGTGTGGGCATCGGCGGTATCGGTACCATCCTCGGCGCCGTCAACTTCGTCACCACGATCATCTGCCTCCGCGCACCGGGCATGACCATGTTCCGTATGCCGATCTTCACGTGGAACATCCTCGTGGCGTCGGTCCTGATCCTGCTGATCTTCCCGCTGCTCACCGCCGCCGCTCTCGGCGTCTTCTACGACCGGCAGTTCGGTGGCCGCATCTACGATCCGGGCAACGGTGGCGCCATCCTCTGGCAGCACCTGTTCTGGTTCTTCGGTCACCCCGAGGTGTACGTCCTCGCCCTGCCGTTCTTCGGCATCGTCTCCGAGGTGTTCCCGGTCTTCTCGCGCAAGCCGCTCTTCGGTTACGCCGGTCTGATCTTCGCGACCCTGGCCATCGCCGCGCTGTCCATGGCGGTCTGGGCGCACCACATGTTCGTCACCGGTGCGGTGCTCCTGCCGTTCTTCTCCTTCATGACGTTCCTCATCGCCGTTCCGACGGGTGTGAAGTTCTTCAACTGGATCGGCACCATGTGGCGGGGCAAGATGACGTTCGAGACGCCGATGATCTTCGCGCTCGGCTTCATCGTGACCTTCCTCTTCGGTGGTCTGACGGGCATCATGATGGCCGCGGCGCCGATCGACTTCCACATCTCGGACACGTACTTCATCGTCGCCCACTTCCACTACACGCTCTTCGGCACGATCGTGTTCGCCACGTTCGCCGGCGTGTACTTCTGGTTCCCCAAGATGACGGGCCGGATGCTCGACGAGACGCTGGGCAAGTGGCACTTCTGGCTGATGTTCATCGGCTTCCACACCACGTTCCTCGTGCAGCACTGGCTCGGTAACCAGGGCATGGCCCGCCGGTACGCCGACTACCTGGCGACGGACAACTTCACGGTCCTCAACCAGATCTCCACCATCGGGTCGTTCATCCTCGGCATCGCGATGCTGCCGTTCATCTGGAACGTCATCAAGAGCTGGCGTTACGGCGAGATCGTCACGGTCGACGACCCGTGGGGTGCGGGCAACTCGCTCGAGTGGGCGACCTCCTGCCCGCCGCCGCGTCACAACTTCGTGACCCTGCCCCGGATCCGCTCCGAGCGGCCGGCGTTCGAACTGCACTACCCGCACATGAGCGAACGCATGCGTGCGGAGGCCCACGTCGGGGGCCGGGCCGCGGCCCAGGACCCGGCTGCGGTCAAGGACGTGGCCGAGCGCGGCTCGTCACCGCAGAGGGGCTGACCCACCCGCCCGTACTCACCCACGGGCGTCGGACCCCGCTGAACCCCGTCGGTAGGCTCGTCCTCCGGCGGGGTTCGGCGCGTGTGAGCCCGTCCGGTCCACCACCCCCAGTCGTCAGCACGAGCACTCGTCAGGAGCACACGTGAGCACCCCCGGTACCCCGGCACTACTCACCGTCACCGGTCCCGACCGGCCAGGTGTGACCGCGAGGATCATGTCGGTCCTCGCCTCCCACCACGCCGACCTGGTGGACGTGGAGCAGGTCGTGGTCAACGGCCATCTCTCCCTGGGGCTCATGGTCCGGGTGGACGCGGGCGCCGACATCGTGACCGTGGTCCGCGAGCTCACCGAGCAGGTCCACGAGCTGGGAATGCAGTTGGAGGTCCAGTTCGACGACATCGCGCCCCCCACGCCGCCCTCGACCCACGCGGTGGTGATCCTCGGCAGTCCGGTCACCGCGTCGGCGTTCTCCGCGGTGGCGGGTTCGCTCGCGTCGATCGGCGCGAACATCGACACGATCCGGGGGATCGCCGACTACCCGGTGACGGGGCTGGAGCTGCAGGTCTCGACCGCCGGCCGCGACGCCGCCGACGACGCCAGGCTGCGCGAGGCGATGGCGCCCCTGTCGGACGCGCACGGCGTCGACATCTCGGTGGACGGTGCCGGGCTGGGCCGCCGGTCCAAGCGTCTGGTGGTGTTCGACGTGGACTCCACCCTGGTCCAGGGTGAGGTCATCGAGATGCTCGCCGCCCACGCGGGCAGGGAGGCCGAGGTGCGCGCGGTCACCGAACGCGCGATGCGGGGGGAGCTGGATTTCGCCCAGTCCCTCCACGAGCGCGTGGCGACCCTGGCCGGACTGCCGGCCACCGTCCTCGACGAGGTCGCGGCCAGCATCGTTCTGACCCCGGGTGCGCGGACGACGATCCGCACGCTCAAGCGTCTCGGCATCCGCTGCGGAGTGGTGTCGGGCGGGTTCATCCAGGTGATCGCCGGCCTCGCCGAGGAGCTGGGTCTCGACTTCGCGCGGGCCAACACGCTCGAGATCGAGGACGGCGTACTCACCGGCCGCGTCATCGGCGAGGTGGTGGACCGTGAGGCCAAAGCCGACTACCTGCGCGAGTTCGCCGAGGAGCTCGGCATCTCGCTGAGCCAGACCGTCGCGGTGGGCGACGGGGCGAACGACATCGACATGCTCACCGCTGCGGGGCTGGGGATCGCATTCTGCGCCAAGCCCGCCCTCCGCGAGGTGGCCGACGCGTCGCTGTCCAAGCCGTTCCTCGACACCGTCCTGTTCGTCCTCGGCATCACGCGCGACGAGATCGAGGCGGCAGACACCGCCGCCGGCACCTACCGACGCGTCCCGCTCGTGTGACCGAGGGACCACAGGTCGAGGGGCCGCGTCCCGAGGAGCCACCGACCGACGCACCACCGGCGGGAGGTCCTGCGACCGGTGCCGCGCTCGACTGGTGCCACGCCCGACTTCGCGCCGGGTCGGCCGGGACCGAGGACCCGGATGACCGCGGCACCGTCCGATCCATGCCGATCGTGCTGCACCTGCCCAAGGCGGACCTCCCCGGACGGACCCCGCTGCTCGAGGCCGTCGCGGGCGCCGTCGCCGCGCTGTGCCTGGACGAGCGTGTCGCGCCGGGTGGGCGGTGGCACGAGGCCTACGGCGCGTGGTTGGACGCCCGGATGCGCAAGATCGCGCGGCGGGCGCGAGGCGCCCAGTGGCGTACCGCTCTCGAGGTCGACGGTGTGACCCGCGAGGTGGACGGGTGCGCGGCCCGGGCGTTCGTCCCCGGCCCGGTCGACGAGGTGGACCCGCGACTCGGCCGTCTGCAGATCGGGGGTACCGACCTCGAGCGTGACGATCCCGGCCCTCCGCCGCCGGGTGTGCCGGTGGTGTGGGTCGACAGGGCGCTGGAGATGTCCGTGGGGAAGGCCGCCGCCCAGGTCGGTCACGGCGTGATGGTGCTGATCGCGGAGATGGACCGCGACCGGCTCGAGCGGTGGATCGACGGCGGGCTCCCGGTGGCCGTCCGTGAGGCGGACCCCGCCCGGTGGCGCGACCTCTCGGCGGCCGTGTCCGCCCGTGCCCCGGGAGTGGCCGCCGTGGTCGACGCCGGGTACACGGAGGTCGCGCCGGGCTCGCTGACGGT
>NZ_JAALDZ010000045.1:0-5120 GCF_014145125.1 Dietzia sp. CQ4
ACCCGACAGCAGCAGTCACACCGGCCCGTGAATCAGCGGGGTTAACAACGTGAGAACCCTCGAGCGCCACGATCCGGGCCTGATCACCCCGATCTCGTGACAGTCCGCGCGCGCTTCACCTGACTCGGGGGACTACGTTCGGCGGCGGGCGCGGTCTCGCAGAGTCTCCCCTGCCCGGTATGTGGGTTTGCCGTCGGCTCCGTGTCGGTGCCGGCGGGGATCTCGGGCGGCTCGCCGGAGATCTCGCAGTAGTTCGGCGGCCCGGTCGTCGCCGAGTTCGGCGATGGCGTCGCGGTAGGCGCCGTGGGTGGTCGGGTCGATGTCTGGGAGGCCGATGACAGCGCGGTGCCAGCGCAGCAGCTCGAGGAACAGCGGCTCTCCTACCTGGTCGGCTGCGTGGCGGATTCGGCCCAGCAGCTCGTCCATGGCGGGCACTGTAGCGGCGTCCCCCGACACGCTCGGCTAGTACAGCTCCCGGGCGGTGATGAGGCCGGCGATGAAGTCCGCGACGCGGTCGGCTTCGGCGTCGGTGAGGTCGTACTCCTGGCCGGCGACGAGGGTGCGTGCAGGTCCCAGGGGCTCGAGCCCGTAGAGGACCCGGGTGGTGGCGCTCAGGGCGGCGCGATCGGCGATGGCGGCGACGGAGCAGTCCAGGGCGGCGGCGATCGCCTCGAGCTGGTGCCGCGGAATCGTGAGGGCGTACGCGTCTTCGCCCCGGGCGGCGGGGACGCGGCCGCGCTCCCAGAGGCCTAGCTGTCCTCCGCCGACGCCGATCGCGACGGCGAGTTTGAGTTGCGGAATGCCGCGCTCGAGTCGGGCGGTGCGGATCGCGCGGCCGAGGGATCGGGCCTCGTCAGGCGTCACTTGGGCTCCCCTGCCGGTCGGTCTCGCACTTCGGCGACGACGGACCAGTGTCCATTTTGTTGGGTCGTTGACAGGATGGTTGTCTCGACCGTGCCACCAGAATGATGCAGGAAGATGCGGCGGTCGAGATCCATGTGGGCGTGCAGTTCACTGGACCCAGTGCCGACGATGTACATGGGTGGTTATCTTGCCTGGTCTGCGTGTCGGGCCAGGCGAGTAGAGAAGCGCTCCTCGTGCTGTGAGGCAGAGAAGCGCTTCCGCTGGTGCGCTGTTCGCCGAGTTTGGGACTGTGTCAGAGCCAGCCCGCGTTCGTTTGTTGGGTGATGAAGTCGGGGATCCACCAGGCATCCCCGTAGCCGTTGTTCTGGAGTGTGGCCAGGGTCTCTCGGTTCATGTTCTGTACGGATCCGTGAAAGCCCGGGATCGAGTTCAACAGTTGCGTTACTGGGTCCATGACCTGTCCTTTAGATCGGCAGAAATGACGCCCCAGAGGTTAACAATGGGGCATTGTTCGCAGGGCTTCCACGTCGGTAGGGCCAATGATTCTCGGCGTGCTCCATATGTCGGACCAGGGCTTGACTTCCGTTTTTTCTGAGAGGAGTCTGTCTCGCTTTGCTTCGAGAGTGGCGCAGATCTCGACGAGGACTGTGCAAGCACTGTGAGGGTCCTGGAGCTCGCTGCGGCGACTGCTTTCGGCGATCCTGACGAGTTCTCTGGCGAACCAGGTCACGTGGCCGCGCTGGACGATCCCTTTGCCTCCGACCAACGCTCGGCTTTGAACTGCGGGGTGCACTATAGCGGTCGGGTTTTCGTTCTGGTCCAGGACGTAGCAGGCGTTGAAGACGACTGCGTTGGAGTCGATGACAGGAAGCGGAGTGGTGATTTCCAAGCCTCTCCAGCCCAGCGCGATGGAGCCGTCTGTGAATGGGTAGCCGTGGCAGCTCACCAGGGTGACGAGCGCCCCTTCCTCTTTGCGGAGTGCCTCGAGAAACTCAGCTTCGGTCTGGCAGTCATCCAGGGTGATGACCTCGTGGTGCTTCTTGAGAAGCGTGGCGAGGCTGCCAAAGATTCGCTTGTTGGCCAGCAGGCCTGCTGGCCCCGGGCTGCCGGCGACGATCCGAATCGCGGGTTTACCAGCCTTCTTAGGGGGCTTCACGCTGCCCACGGTACTGGATCGGTGTTCGCCGCGGGCCGGTCCGTCGACGGCGTCCACACCACCGGGCCCCGGCACTGTAAGCGCCAGTGACTGACCAGGTCAGAGGGCATTTGTAGTCGTAGGTGGTGGGTAGGTTCGGGGTGTCCGATTCGGGCGGGGCCGACCATCCCGCCCTCGATTCCCTGGGAGGGAACCCATGACCGATTCTGCTACTGCTGTGACCGTGATGGACGCGTGTGGGCGTGCTGGCGTGCCTGTGCTGCTGTTGTCTGCTCCGGGCATGGGAAAGACCTCGTTGGTGCGGGCGCTGGCCGCGTCGAGGGGGGAGCGGTGCGAGACCGTGCTCGGCTCGATTCGTGAACCGGCCGACTTCGGCGGGATGCCGATGGTGACCGACGAAGGGGCGATCTTGCACCCGCCAACGTGGGCGCGTCGGCTGGTCGAGGCCAAGGTCGGGATCGCGTTCCTGGACGAGTTGACCACCTGCCCGCCTGCGGTGCAGGCGGCGATGCTGGCGGTGTCGCTGGACCGCACAGTGGGCGACTTGGCGTTGCCGGAGGGTGTGCAGATCGTGGCCGGTGCTAACCCGCCGGAGTGTGCGGCGGGCGGGTATGAGTTGGACCCACCCTTGGCCAACCGCTTCTGTCACGTGGGGTTCGCGCCGTCGCCGGAGGACTGGCTGACCGGCATGGCGTCGGGGTGGACGATGCCGACCTCCCGTGCGGTGACCGCCGACCCCGGGGCCAGGGCGATCCGTCGCGGCGAGATCCTCGGGTTCTTGAGGGTTCGGCCCGATCTGCTCGACGCGATGCCCACCGACCCGGCTCAGCGGGGCGGCGCGTGGCCGTCGCGCCGGACGTGGACCATGCTCGCGGACAGTCTGCCGTTCGTGCGATCCGACGACGCCGATGCGGAGCACGCTCTCGCGCACGGTCTCGTCGGAGAGGGCGCGGGGACAGAGTTCTTGGCCTGGCGCGAGGCGATGGACCTGCCCAGTCCGATCGAGCTGATCGCGGACCCGACCCTGATCGATTACGCCTCCGAGCGTCCAGACCGCGTGTGGGCCGCTCTGTCGGCGGTCGCCACGTGGGCCGCGTCGGAGGGCACCAAGAAGGCGTGGACGGACGCGTGGGGGCCGCTGGTGGCTGCTGCCGAGCACGCCGGGGACGTGGCCGGTGCCGTAGCACGGTCGCTGGCGGTGTCGCGGCCTGCGTCGGCGTCTGTCCCGGCCTCGGCGAAGGCCTTCCGGCCCATGCTCACCGCTGCCGGTCTACCGACCGCGCCCGCCACGACTGGCGAGGCCGCGTGATGAGGACCCGAGTGCTCGACGCTGGCGAGAGCGAGGCGTTCCGGCTGGGTCGGATGCTCGCGGTCCAGCACATGCCGTACTGGGCGCGTGCGCTGTTCGCGCTGTCGCCGCTGGCCGCGCCCGATCTGGGCACGTTCGCGGTGGACGCGCGATGGCGTCTCTACATGGACCCCGCGCTGCTGGTCGGCCCGCAGCGGTGGGACACCCCCACGGTGGCGGCAGTGTTGCTCCACGAAATCGGGCACCTGCTCCGGGACCACGCTGCCCGCGCCCGCGCGATGCCCGCGCCGTTGGCTCACACCGCGTGGAACTACGCCGGGGACGCCGAGATCAACGACGACCTGCTCGCGGCTGGTGTCGCGCTTCCAGAGGGTGTCGTCACCCCGGCCACGCTGGGATGCGCAGATGGGGACGTGGCCGAGACCTACTACGCGGCGATCTGCGATCCCTCGCACCCGATGAGCGGTGAGGCGCGGGCGGGGACCGGGATGGACGATGCTGGGTGCGGGTCTGGGGCCGGATGCACGGCTGTCGCGGCGGAGATCGGTGCCAGTGACGGCGACGGCGAGGACGCCCCGGCGGGGCTTGCCGAGTCGGAGGCCGAGCGGGTGCGCACCCTGACCGCTCGCGACACGGTGACGTTCGGGAGCATGGGCCGGGGAGTCGTCCCTGCCGGTGTGGCGCGGTGGGCGTCGGACACCCTGACCCCGGCCCTGGTGCCGTGGCAGACGATCCTTGCTGCCGCTGTGCGCCGCAGCATGGCCGACGCGGCAGGTCGAATGAACTACACCTACTCGCGGCCCTCACGGCGACAGATACCGGGCATAGTGCGGCCCGCGATGCGTCAACCGCTGGTGTCCGTGGCTGTGGTCGTGGACACCTCCGGGTCGATGAGCCGAGCCGAGCTGGACGAGGCCGTGGGGCAGGTTCGGCGGGTCGCCCGCACTTCCGGGGTGGCTGGCTCATCGGTCCAGGTGATCACGTGTGACGCGCAGGCCACCGAGGCGCAGCGGGCCACCGGGGCTGGAACGGTTGCCCTGACCGGCGGCGGCGGAACCGACATGCGCGTGGGGATCGCTGCCGCGATGCGACTGCGACCCGCCCCTGACGTGGTGGTCGTGCTCACGGACGGGATCACGCCGTGGCCGGAGGCCGGGATCGGTGCGCGGCTGGTGTGCGGCCTGATCGCCACCGACCCCAGTCATGTGCCCGATCCGCCTGGCTGGGCCACTCGCATCGATATTCGCCCGCAGGAGGCGGCATGAGTGCTGTGGATCGCGCCGCCGTGCGGGAGATCGCGGCCTGGTCCGCTCCAGTTCTGGCGGGGACCGGGATCGACCCGGGGCTGCCGGTGGACCCTGACGCGCATCCCGCCGGGAGCGCCGCGCAGGCATGGGCGCAGGGCTATCGGGATGCCGCGCTGGGAACACGGTTCGAGACGATGGGACAGGGACAGTGACCGTCGAAATCTACGATGCGGCGCAGCGTCGGTTCGCCGCGCAGAGTGGACGCCCGGTGTGGCGCGTGGCGCACGCCTTGGTCCGGCCTCAACCGGATGCGGTTGCGGTCCGCGAGACCGGGCACCGGGGTCAGGTCGTGATCGCCCGCCGTGGTGGCGCGGCGGTCACCGCCTCCGGTGGAGAGGCGCTAGACACGCTCGCGGCGGCGGGCGTGGTGATGGACCGACCTGACCCACCGCAGGTTCTCGTCGCGGACCCGGCGACGGTCGGGATGCTGGCGGACTTAGCCCCGCTGATTCACGGGCCGGTGTGACTGCTGCTGTCGGGTGAC
>NZ_JAALDZ010000046.1:0-23145 GCF_014145125.1 Dietzia sp. CQ4
GCGGCGGTGTCGGCGTGCACCGCGATCTCCCCCGGCTCGTCGGTGGAGGCCGCGCCCACGACCACGGGCACGACCGTGCCGCCGCGGGGGGAGTCCACGACGTCCGCCACCACGACCGTGACGTTGTCGGGGCCACCGGACCGCAGCGCGAGCTGGACGAGCCGCTCGGCGGCGGCGTCGGCGGACCCGGTCCCGAGGGTCTCGGCGATGGTCTCGGCGCTCACCGGGTCGGACAGGCCGTCCGAGCACAGCAGGTAGCGGTCGCCGACCCGTGCCTCCCGGACGGCGGTGGTGGGCTCGACGGGATCTCCGGTGAGCGCCTTGAGGATGAGCGAGCGCCGCGGGTGCACGTGCGCTTCCTCGGCGGTGAGCTCGCCGCGGTCGACGAGCGACTGGACGAAGGTGTCGTCCTTGGTGATCTGCGTGAGGACGTCGTCGCGGAGCAGGTAGGCGCGCGAGTCGCCCACGTGGAGCAGTCCCATGCGCCGGCCGTCGAAGAGCAGGGCGGTGAGGGTGCAGCCCATGCCCTCGGCCTCGGGATGCGCCTCGACGTGCGCGGCGATCGCCTGGTTGCCCTCGTGCATGGCCCGGCTGAGCGCGCCGGCGAGGTCCGACCCCGGTTGGTCCTCGTCGAGCTTGGCCAGGGTCGCGACCATGATCTGGCTGGCCAACTCGCCCGCGGCGTGGCCACCCATGCCGTCGGCCAGCACGAGGACCCGGGGCGCGGCGTACGCGGAGTCCTCGTTGTTGTCCCGCACCATCCCCGTGTGGGAGCGGGCGGCGTAACTGAGCGCGGGGGTCACGCGCGCAGCTCGATCACGGTCTTGCCGATCCGGATCGGCGTGCCGGCGGCCACCTTGACCGGGGTCGTCACCCGCGTCCTGTCCAGATAGGTGCCGTTGGTCGAACCGAGGTCCTCCAGGAACCAGTCCGGCCCGTGGGGCGACAGCCTGGCGTGTTGGTTGGATGCGTAATCGTCGTCGATCACCAGGGTGCACGAGTCGGCCCGGCCGAGCAGGACCGGCTGTTCGGACAGCGTGATGCGGGTCCCGGCGAGGGCGCCCTGGGTGACGACGAGGTGGCGGATCGCCTTGGTGCCGCGGCCGAGGAAGCCGCCCCGGCGCTCACCCTGGCCGCCCGACCGCATCCCGACGTTGCCGAAGACGTCGGTCTTCAGCGCCCGCAGGACGAGGTAGATGAACAGCCACAACAGCACCAGGAGGAGGCCACGCGAGAGTTGTAGGACGAGTCCCTGCACGAGTTCGGTCCTCCCCTCTCCGGTCAGGTCACCTCGGGCAACGTGTGATCGCCCCCGGAGGTTCCCGGGGGTCCATGCCTGTCGAGGCTAGTCGAACCGGACGGTTATCTCCGAGTGTCCGACGCGGATGACGTCGCCGTCCGCCAGCTGCCAGTCCTGCACCGGGCCCTCGTTGACCGTGGTCCCGTTGGTGGAGCCGAGGTCGGTGAGGACCGCCTCGCGGCCGTCGAACCGGATGTCCGCGTGCTGCCGGGACACCCCGGTGTCCGGGAGGCGGAAGGCCGCGTCCTGGCCGCGTCCGAGCAGGTTGGACCCGCGCTGGAGGCGGAAGGTGCGCCCGGAACCGTCCTCGAGGTGCAGCGTCACCGTGAGCGAGGCGCGACCCTGGGTGATCTGCGTGGGGGCGTCGGACGGACCACCCCAGCCGGTGTTCTGGCCGGCGGACCCGGACCGCGTGGCGACGGGGTAGTTGGAGGCGGGTGCCTGCATGGGGTTCTTCTCCTGACTGGCGCTCGGCGACGCGGGGGACGGCGACGACGGAGCCGGATGGCCCGGTGCCGGTGCCGGCGCGGCGGCCGAGATGTGGAACGGGACGGCGTCGGGGTCCACGACCCCGTTGATCCGCATCTGCCCGGTGTGGAGGTCGTCGCGTTCGACGAAGGTGACGGTGACGGGGCCGTAGGTCTCCCACCCCTGCTCGGCGATGTGGTCCGAGAGGTGGCGGGAGAAGGTCTTGACGGCCAGGGCCTCGTCCTCCGTGAAGGACGCGTAGTCCGACCGGGCGAGGGTGATGGTGTAGCTGTTGGAGACCAGCAGGTGACCGTCGACCACCTTGAGAGAGGCCTCGGACTGCTTCCGCAGCTGCGCCTCCACCTCGGCCGCCACCACCTTGCCGCCGAAGAGACGGGCGAAGGCGTCCCCGACCGCGCCCTGGAGTGTGCGTTCGAACTTGCCGACGATTCCCACGAGCGCCTCCTCTTCCCTGGTACGTGTCCGGACGTCCGGTCGCCGCGCGTGTCGGCGGCATCCGGTCGATCATAGAGGCGGGGGCGGCCCGAAGCACGTGTCCGGCATCCCCGGGGATCGCGGAGTGAGGCTCCACCAGCGGATTGGTACGGCCGGTGTGGCGCGTGTTAACGTATTCGGGCGTTACTCGGGCGAGTGGCGGAATGGCAGACGCGCTGGCTTCAGGTGCCAGTGTCCTTCGGGACGTGGGGGTTCAAGTCCCCCTTCGCCCACCAGCCGAGTGCAGCCCAGGGTGCACCCGTGAGCCGGCCGAGAGGCCGGCTCTTCGCATTTCGGGCCGGGGGGTGGGGCCCGGGCGTTGCACACGTCACCTGAATCGGGTTCAATCATCGGCGTGACGTAGGCTCACGCAGAAGTTCTCCCGGAGGTCGGCGCCACCATGCCGACGGACCGGAGAGCAACGTCCTCATGGTGGACGGAGCAGAGATCACCCTCTCGCCCGCGCCACCCGTGAGCCCGCATCCCACAGCTCGGATCCCCATCGGTGCCCGACGCGATCAGCGGACGATCCCACCCCGGGTCCCGAACACGATGTAATGAACGGACATTGTCTGGGTCGGTGCACGCGCGTCGGCTCTCCACAACGCTGTCGAAGGAACCCCCACATGGCCTCGAGCCTCGAAGAGATCCCCGATATGACCCCGGAGACCGACATCCGGGACACCGCGGACGCCCCCTCGGTGATCGGCGTGGTCGCCGAGTCCGATCCCGCGGAGAGGCGGGTGGCCGCCACCCCGGCGACCGTCGCCAAGTTGATCGGCCTGGGCTACCGGGTCGTGGTGGAGAACGGGGCGGGGACCCGCGCAGAGTTCTCCGACGCGGCCTACGCCGAGTCCGGCGCCGACCTGGTCTCCGGTGACGTGGCCTGGTCGGGCGACGTGGTGCTGAAGGTCGCGGTGCCCACGGAGTCCGAGGTGGCCCGGATGCGGTCCGGTGCGACCCTCGTGGGACTCCTGGCGCCCGCCCAGAACGAGCGGTTGCTGTCCGTCCTGGCCGAGCGCGGGGTCACCGCACTGGCGATGGACGCGGTTCCGCGGATCTCCCGGGCCCAGTCGATGGACGTGCTCAGCTCCATGGCCAACATCGCCGGCTACCGCGCGGTGATCGAGGCCGCCCACCACTTCGGCCGGTTCTTCACCGGACAGGTCACCGCGGCGGGCAAGGTCCCGCCGGCCAAGGTGCTGGTGGCCGGGGCCGGGGTCGCCGGTCTGGCGGCGATCGGTGCGGCCAGCAGCCTCGGGGCGATCGTCCGCGCCACCGATCCGCGGCCCGAGGTGGCCGACCAGGTGGGGTCGATCGGCGGCGAATACCTGCCCGTCGAGGTCCCGGACGAGGAGAAGGTCGTCTCCACGGACGGCTACGCCAAGGCCACCAGCGAGGCCTACGACCGCGCCGCCGCGGCCCTGTACTCGGCCCAGGCGGCCGACGTGGACATCGTCATCACCACCGCGCTGATCCCGGGCCGGGCGGCCCCGCGCCTGCTCACCGCCGCGGATGTGGCGTCGATGAAGCGCGGCTCGGTCATCGTGGACATGGCCGCCGCCCAGGGCGGCAACGTCGAGGGCAGCGTCGCCGACGAGGTCGTGGTGACCGAGAACGGCGTGACGATCATCGGGTACACCGATCTCGCCGGTCGCCTGCCCGCACAGGCCTCGCAGTTGTACGGCACCAACCTGGTCAACCTGACCAAGCTCGTCACCCCGGACAAGGACGGGCGGTGGGCGCTGGATCTGGACGACGTGGTCCAACGCGGGGTGACCGTGGCCAAGGGTGGCGAGATCATGTGGCCGCCCCCTCCGGTGCAGGTCAGCGCCGCCCCCGCCGCGGCCGCCGCCGCGCCGCTCGAGCCGCGCCCGGAGAAGAAGAAGCTCTCGGCAGGGGCCAGGCTCGGACTGATCGCCACCGGAATGGCGCTGCTGCTCCTGCTCACGGCCGTCGCGCCGGGTGACATCCCGCGCCACATCACCGTGTTCGTCCTGGCGATCGTGATCGGCTACTACGTGATCGGCAACGTCCACCACGCGCTGCACACACCGCTCATGTCGGTGACCAACGCGATCTCCGGTGTGATCGTCGTGGGCGCGCTCCTGCAGATCGGGATCGACAACACCGCCGGCCTGGTCCTGGCCACCATCGCGATCCTCGTCGCGTCCATCAACGTCTTCGGCGGCTTCGCCGTGACGCGCCGCATGCTCGGCATGTTCTCGAAGGGAGCCTGAGGAGATGTCACTCGTGACCGCCGCCAACGCGGCCTACCTCGTCGCCGCGCTGCTGTTCATCATGTCCCTGGCCGGCCTGTCCAAGCACGAGACCGCCCGTCGGGGCCTGAGCTTCGGTATCGCCGGCATGGCGCTGGCTCTCCTGGCCACCGTCGCGCTGGTGATCGACCACCAGCCCGCCACGATCGGGATCGTCCTCATGGTGGTGGCGGTGCTCATCGGCGCGACCCTGGGGCTGCTGCGCGCCCGCCGGGTGCAGATGACCGAGATGCCCGAGTTGATCGCCCTGCTCCACTCCTTCGTGGGCCTGGCCGCCGTGCTGGTGGGCTGGAACGGTTACCTCGAGCCCGAACTGCACGGTGAGCTCACCGGCTCGCTGCTGGACATCCACCACGCGGAGGTGTTCATCGGCGTGTTCATCGGCGCCATCACCTTCACCGGCTCGATCGTGGCCTACCTCAAGCTGTCGGGGAAGATGAAGTCCGCGCCGCTGGTGCTGCCGGGCAAGAACCTCATCAACGCCGGGATCCTGGTGGCGTTCATCGCGCTCACCACGGCGTTCGTCATCAGCCCGGCACTGTGGATGCTCGCGCTGGTGACGGTGCTGGCGCTGGCCCTGGGTTGGCACCTCGTGGCCAGCATCGGCGGCGGCGACATGCCGGTCGTGGTCTCGATGCTCAACTCGTACTCCGGGTGGGCCGCCGCCGCGACGGGCTTCCTGCTCGGCAACGACCTGCTCATCGTCACCGGCGCACTGGTCGGCTCGTCGGGCGCCTACCTGTCCTACATCATGTGCAAGGCCATGAACCGGTCGTTCTTCTCCGTCATCCTGGGGGGCTTCGGCATCGAGGCCGCCTCGGGCGAGGGCAAGGACCACGGGGAGCACAGCGAGATCGACGTCGCCGGCGCCGCCGAGCTGCTGGCGGGCGCCTCGAAGGTGATCATCGCCCCGGGCTACGGCATGGCCGTGGCGCAGGCGCAGTACCCCGTCGCCGATCTCACCCGCACCCTGCGCGAGCGGGGTGTCGACGTCCGCTTCGCCGTGCACCCCGTCGCCGGTCGTCTGCCCGGGCACATGAACGTGCTGCTCGCCGAGGCCAAGGTGCCGTACGACATCGTGTTCGAGCTCGACGAGATCAACGACGACTTCGCCGACACCGACGTGGTCCTGGTGATCGGCGCCAACGACACCGTCAACCCGGACGCCGCCGAGGACCCGGGCAGCCCGATCGCCGGCATGCCCGTGCTCCACGTGTGGGAGGCCGCCGATGTGGTCGTGTTCAAGCGGTCCATGGCCGCCGGATACGCCGGCGTGCAGAACCCGCTGTTCTTCCGCGACAACACGCAGATGCTGTTCGGCGACGCCAAGGACCGTGTCGACGACATCCTGGGCGCGCTCAAGGAGCAGCCGGTCGGGGTGGGCCGCTAGAACCGGCCGGAGAACCCGGTACGACGACGAGGAGGCGGTCCCACGCGGGACCGCCTCCTCGTCACTGTTCGGGTGGAACGGTCGATCGGATTGACTAGGTCGAGGAGGTGGGCGGGGCCGCGGTGGCCGCCTCCGGCTCCTCTTTCCCTGTGACGACCACGGCGTCGGTGCCGAGCCCGTCGCCCTCGAGCGCGTCCTGGAAGTAGGCCATCTCGCGGTGGTAGGCCTTGTCCAGGCCCTCCCGCTCGTCCTCCTCGGTGACCCGCAGGCCCATCGTCTTGTCCAGGACGAAGGCGATGAGCAGCGTGACGGTGAAGGAGTAGGCCAACACCGCCGCCGTCGCCAGGGCCTGGGCCCCGAGCTGCCCGAACCCGCCGCCGAACAGCAGTCCGGCCTCGCCGACGGGGGAGGCGGGATCGGCGATCACACCGATGAGCAGCGTGCCGATGATGCCCGCGACCATGTGCAGCCCGGCCACGTCGAGCGAGTCGTCGTAGCCGAGGCGGTACTTCAGGCCCACCGCGTAGTGGCAGACCACGCCGCAGATCAGGCCGATCGCGATGGCACCGAGCGGGCTGACCGCGGCGGCGGCCGGGGTGATGCCCACCAGACCGGCCACGAGCCCGGAGGCCACTCCCAGAGTCGTGGGGTGCTTGGCGCGGACCTGCTCGGTGATCATCCAGGCCAGTGCGCCACACAGTCCGGCGACCACGGTGTTGAGCGCGGCCACCGCGGCCGTGTTGCCCGCGGCGACGGCGGAGCCGGCGTTGAAGCCGATCCAGCCGGCGAAGAGCATGCCGGCGCCGAGGAACGTCAGGGGAACGCTGTGCGGTCTGCTGATCGTGGGGAAGCCGGCTCGTCGACCGAGCACGAGCACCAGCGCGAGCGTCGCGACACCGGCGTTGATGTGGATGGCGGTGCCGCCCGCGAGGTCGATGGCCCCCAGGTTGTTGGCGATCCACCCACCCGTGACCGACCCGTCGTCGGAGTCGAAGGCGAACACCCAGTGGGCCACGGGGAAGAACACCAGTACCGGCCACACGATGGCGAAGACCAGCCAGGTGGAGAAGCGCATACGGTCCGCCACGCCGCCGGCCACGAGGGCGACGGTGATCCCCGCGAAGAGCAGGAGGAACCCGGCGAACAAGGCGGGCGGCAGGCCTGGCGTCTCGGGCTCGGCCATGATGCCCCTCAGGCCCAGGTACTCGAGCGGATCGCCCAGCACACCGGCGCCCCCGACCGAGTCGCCGAAGGTCAGCGAGTAGCCGATGAGGACCCACAGCACGGCCATCACGGCGACCGCGCCGATCGTCATCATCATCATGTTGAGCGTGCTGCGGATGCTGACCATGCCGCCGTAGAACAGGGCCAGGCCGGGGACCATGAAGGCCACCGCGACCATGGCCGCGAGCACCCAGGCGGTGTCGGCCGCCGCTATGGCTACGTCCATCTTTCTCTCTTCTCTGTGAGGCCACTCCCGTGCGGGGCGACGTGGGGACCGTGCGTTTCACAGTGTGATCCGGTGTTGCTTACTGGCAGGTACCGCGATCGTTTCCATTCGGTTACCGCCGCGGGGGCGAACCGCGCCCTGGTCCGAAGCCTGGGTGGAAGCTGCACTTCCAGAGAGGTTTTCGCCTCACGCAACCCGTTACATCGCGGTAACCACCCGCGGGTTTAACAGCAGTACATTATGACCACCACGCAGAAACCCTCGGATCAGGAGACGTCATGACAGTCACCGCAGACCCCTCCGTCGGGGTCGCCGACCGTGCGAACGGCGAGAGCAGGCGGTCGTCGTTCCCGACGCTCGACGCCACCCGGGAGGCCGAGAGCGCGCCCGGCACCCTCGCCCGGATGGTCGCGGACACCGGGACGCGATTCGTCCTGGCCGTGTTCACCAACCTCCGGGGCAAGCCGTGCGCCAAGCTCGTCCCGGCCTCCGCGGTTGACCAACTGGAGGCCGGGGAGCTGGGCTTCGCCGGGTACGCCGCCGACGCGATCGGCCAACAGCCCAGGGACCCCGACCTCCTCGTCGTCCCCGACGCCCGCTCCTTCACCACCCTCGACTTCATCAAGCCCGGACTGGCCCTGGTGCACTGCGACCCCTGGGTGAGCGGGGAGCCGTGGCGCTTCGCGCCGCGCGTCATCCTGGGACGGATGCTCGCCGACGCGGCCACCGACGGCCTCGAGCTCAAGGTGGGGGCGGAGGTCGAGTACTTCCTGGTCCGGAAGAACGCCGACGGGTCGCTGTGCACCGCCGATCCCAAGGACGACGAGTCCCACCCGTGCTACGACGCCCGGGGCGTGACCCGGATGTTCGAGCACCTCGCCGGGGTCTCGGACGCGATGAACGTGCTCGGCTGGGCCAACTACGCCAACGACCACGAGGACGGCAACGGGCAGTTCGAGCAGAACTTCGCCTACGACGAGGCGATGGTCACCGCCGACAGGGTCATGACGCTGCGCTACATCATCTCCATGCTGGCCGAACAGCGGGACATGATCGCCACCTTCATGCCCAAGCCGTTCTCCGACCGCACCGGATCGGGGATGCACCTGCACATGTCCCTCTGGCGCGACGGACACCCGGTGTTCCCCGCGGTCGGCGACGACCGGTACGGACTGGGGCTCTCGCCCACCGCGTACTCGTTCATCGCCGGCGTCCTCACCCACGCCGCCGGCATGCACGCGGTGCTGTGCCCCACCATCAACTCCTACAAACGTATAGGGGCGCGCACGACCGCGTCGGGGGCCACCTGGTCGCCCACCGACGCGACCTACGGCGGTAACGACCGCACGCACTACCTGCGCGTCCCCGACGGCAATCGCGTCGAGCTCCGGGGAGGCGACGGCTCGGCCAACCCCTACCTGGCCGTGGCGGTGCAACTGGCCGCGGGCCTCGACGGCGTGCGGCGGGAACTCGACCCCGGCGTGCCGGCCACGGTCGGCGAGGCCACCCACACCCTGCCGCCGACCCTGCTGCACGCCGTGGAGGAGATGGGCCGGGACGAGGTCGTCCGCGCCGCACTGGACATCGGTGGCGACGGGGTTGCCGCGTACTACGCCGACCTCAAACGCGAGGAGTTCATCTCCTGGCACAACACCGTCACCCAGTGGGAGATCGACGAGTACCTGACCGCGCTGTGACGCGCGGGGCGGCCCTCCGGTCGCCCGGCTCCATCCCCTCAACCCGATAACACCAGGAGAACCCCATGTGCGGCATCGTCGGACTCCACCTGCGCGACCCGGAGCTCGAACCCCGGCTCGGCGACCTGCTCACCACCATGCTCGGAGAGATGACCGACCGCGGTTCGGACTCGGCCGGCGTCGCCGTCTACGGCAACCCCGACTGGACCCCGGCGGGATCGGCCACCGTCACCGTGCTGGCGGACGGCGTCGACGCGCCGGCGTTGGCCTCGCGTGTCGGCACCCACCTGGGCTGCGAGGTGTCGGGACGCGAGCTGGGTGCCACCGTGCTCCTGTCCGCCGGGACCGACCCCGAGACCCTGGCCTCCGCCGTTCGAAGCGCGGTCCCGGAGGTGGTCCTGGTCGGCCTGGGCAGCGAGTTCGCCGTCCTCAAGGGCGTCGGCCTGCCGCTGGACCTGGCCGCGGGTTTCGGCCTACCGGGGGCCTCGGGATGGCAGGGCGTCGGGCACACCCGCATGGCCACCGAGTCCGCCGTCACCCCGGCCGGTTCGCACCCCTTCTCCGTGGGTCCGGACCAGTGCATCGTCCACAACGGATCCTTCTCCAACCACGCCTCGGTGCGCCGCGAACTGGCCCGCCGCGACATCCACTGCGACACCCTCAACGACACCGAGGTCGCCGCGCGGTTCGTGGCGGCCCAGATCGCCCTCGGGGCCGGGATCGACCAGGCGCTGGCGGAGATGGCCGGCGTCCTCGACGGCTTCTACACCCTGCTGGTGTCCACCGCCGACGAGTTCGCGGTGGTGCGTGACCCGATCGCCTGCAAGCCCGCGGTGATCGCCGAGACCGACCGCTACGTGGCCATGGCCTCGGAGTACCGGGCGATGGCGCATCTGCCGGGTATCGACGAGGCGCACCTCTTCGAGCCCGAGCCGGGCCGCGTGTACCACTGGCGCCGCTGAACCCACCCCCGGGCGCCACACAGCACCGCGGACCCCCACCAGGAAGGAAGAACGATGACCATCACGCCGGCAGAGGCCGTCACCCCGCAGGACCTCGACCACCAGGCACATGGCCCCCTCGGCGAGGCGTCGACCACCGCCCCGCACGTGATCGACGTCCGGGAGACCGGGTTGCGTGAGACCAACAGGATCCTCCAGGCCTCCGACGGCACCGGCAGGTACCTGCTCACAGGTCCCAGGGGGGCCCACGCGCTCGCCGTGGGCCTCGAGAAGCCGGACGAGGTCGTGATCGACGGCCCCACCGGGTACTACACCGCGGGGATGAACGACGGCGCCCTCGTCACGGTCAACGGGAACGTGGGGGTCGGGGTGGCCGAGAACATGATGTCCGGGACGGTGCGGGTCACCGGGTCGGCCTCCCAGTCCGCCGGGGCGACGGCCCACGGCGGGCTGCTGGTGATCGAGGGGGACGCCGGCGCCCGGTGCGGGATCTCGATGAAGGGGGTGGACATCGTCGTCGGCGGTTCGATCGGCCACATGAGCTGCTTCATGGGGCAGGCCGGGCGCCTGGTCGTCCTGGGCGACGCCGGTGACGCCCTCGGCGACTCCCTCTACGAGGTCCACATCTACGTGCGGGGCCGGGTCGAGTCCCTCGGCGCCGACTGCGTCGAGAAGGAGATGCGGTCCGAGCACCACACCGAGCTCGGGGAGCTGCTCGACCGGGCGGGCGTCACCGGGATCTCGACTGCGGAGTTCCGGCGTTACGGCTCCGCCCGCACCCTCTACAGCTTCGACGTGGACAACGCCTCCGCCTACTGACCGCCCCGCCACCCTCCCCGACAGGAGCCAGACATGCCCTTCGACGGACACACCCGAACCGACCAGGCATCCCCCCCGCAGATCCCGACAGGAACCGTCGACCCGACCCTGCGCGAGTCCGCCACGTTCCCCCGTCCGGTGATCCACGAGATCCAGCGCGCCGCCGCGACCGGGATCTACGACATCCGCGGCTGGGGCGCCAAGCGCACGGTGCCGCACTTCGACGACCTGCTGTTCCTTGGCGCCTCGATGTCCCGGTACCCGCTCGAGGGATACCGCGAACGCTGCGGAACCGACATCACCCTGGGCACCCGGCACGCCTCGAGACCCCTCCACCTGGACATCCCCGTGACCATCGCCGGGATGAGCTTCGGGGCCCTGTCGGCGCAGGCCAAGGAGGCCCTCGGTCGCGGGGCCAGCGCGGCGGGCACCTCCACGACCACCGGCGACGGCGGGATGACCGCGGAGGAGCGCGGCCAGAGCTCGAGGCTCGTCTACCAGTACCTGCCCTCGCGCTACGGGATGAACCCCGTCGACCTGCGCAAGGCCGACGCCATCGAGGTGGTCCTGGGACAGGGCGCCAAGCCCGGTGGCGGCGGCATGCTCCTGGGGCAGAAGATCTCCGACCGGGTGGCGCAGATGCGGACCCTGCCCAAGGGGATCGACCAGCGTTCGGCCTGCCGACACCCGGACTGGACTGGCCCCGACGACCTCGCCATCAAGATCCTCGAGCTGCGCGAGATCACCGGCTGGGAGAAGCCGGTGTACGTCAAGGTCGGCGCCACCCGCACCTACTACGACGTCAAGCTCGCGGTGAAGGCCGGTGCGGACGTGGTGGTCGTGGACGGCATGCAGGGCGGAACCGCGGCCACGCAGGACGTGTTCATCGAGCACGTGGGCATCCCCACCCTCGCCGCGATCCCGCAGGCCGTGCAGGCCCTCCAGGAGATGGACCTGCACCGGAAGGTGCAGCTGATCGTCTCCGGCGGGATCCGCTCGGGCGCGGACGTGGCCAAGGCCATGGCCCTGGGCGCGGACGCGGTGGCGATCGGGACGGCGGCACTGATCGCGCTCGGGGACAACGACCCCCGGTACGAGCAGGAGTACCGCGCACTCGGCTCGGCGGCGGGGTTCTACGACGACTTCCAGGACGGCCGCGACCCGGCCGGGATCTCCACGCAGGACCCCGAACTGGCACGCCGGCTGGACCCGGAGGCCGCCGGTCGGCGACTCGCCAACTACCTGCACGTGCTCACGATGGAGGCGCAGACCATCGCCCGGGCCTGCGGAAAGTCCCACCTGACCCACCTGGAGCCCGACGACCTGGTGGCGTTGACGATGGAGGCCGCCGCGATGGCGCGGGTGCCGTTGGCCGGGACCGACTGGATCCCCGGCCGCGCGGGACGGGAGCTGTAGGTGACCGTCGTGTCGGACGACCGGACCGCGACCGGGCCCGCGCCGGCGACGGGTGCCCACTTCCACCGCGACGAGACGATGACTACCGTCGAGGGCATGGGAGTCGGCCGGGATGACGCGCGGAGGGTCGTCCACCAGGCGACTCCGCGTGAGCTCCCGGAGGACGTGCCCACCGGCAACGATCTCGAGCGCATCATCGGTTTCCACGTCCGCAGGCTGCGCCTGGCCGAGGGCCTGGGGGTGGCGGAGATGTCCCAGCGGATCGGCATCTCCAAGGCCATGCTGTCCAAGATCGAGAACGCGCAGACCTCGTGCTCGCTGAACATGCTCGCCAAACTCGCCACCGGACTCGACGTCCCGGTGACCTCGTTGCTCCGCGGCGCGGACACCAGACGTGACGCGGTGTTCACCCCTGACGGGCAGGGCGCGACGATCGTCGGCCGCGGCACCTCGGCGGGCCACGACTACGAGCTGCTCGGGGCGCTACGGGGATCCAACAAGCGCATCGAGCCGGTACTGGTGACCCTGACCGCCGAGTCGGAGGCGCATCCCCGTTTCCAGCACCCGGGCACCGAGCTGCTCTACATGCTCTCCGGCGACATGATCTACCACCATGCCGAGTCCGAGTACCGACTCCGCCCGGGCGACTCGTTGCTCCTCGACGGCGAGGGCGTCCACGGCCCGGTGGCGATGCTCGAACTACCCATCCGGTTCCTCTCGGTGACCGCCTACCCGGACGGCGTCGACGGCTGACCCGCCCGGTTCCGCGGAGCCGCGGCACCACCACTCACCGCACCACCACTCACCGCACCGCCACTCACCGCACCACCACTCACGACACCACCTCCTCCGGCGCCCCGTTCACGGCGCTTCTCGTCACAGCGCACAGCGCACAGCGCACCGCGCCCCGTTCCCCACGCCCCACCGCGGCCGTGGCGCCCCCGTACCGTCCCCACCCTCCCGCACCCCGAGGAGCCCGTCATGACCACATCGGTCACCACCACCGTCACCTCGCTGATGTCCGCGATCGCGGGCGTCGGGACCGACCCGACGAGGGGCGGATACAGCCGCCCCGTCTACTCCGCGGCCGAGGTGGAGCTGCGCGAGTGGTTCCTGGCCGAGGCGGCCGCCCGCGGCCTGGACACCGAGACCGATCGCAACGGGATCATCTGGGCCTGGTGGAATCCGGCCGGCCATCCACTGGAGGGCGCGGTCGTCACCGGCAGTCACCTGGACTCCGTGCCCGGGGGAGGGGCCTTCGACGGCCCTCTCGGCGTGGCCTCGGCGTTGGTGGCGGTCGACCGTCTCCGGGCCCGGGGTCTGCGGCCGCGGCGGGCCCTGGCGCTGACCGTCTTCCCCGAGGAGGAGGGGTCGAGGTTCGGCCGGGCGTGCCTGGGATCGCTGCTGCTCACCGGGGTGATGGACCCGGCCACGGCCGCGGGACTGACCGACGACGACGGCACCACCTACGCCGAGCTGTGCGTGGCAAACGGGCTGGATCCGGCGCGCCTGGGGCGTGACGAGGAGGCGCTGCGGCGGATCGGCCGATTCGTGGAACTCCACGTGGAACAGGGCCGAGGTCTGATCGACCTGGGCAACCCGGTGGCGGTGGCCTCGTCGATCATCGGCCACGGGCGCTGGCGGGTGACCTTCACCGGCCAGGGCAACCACGCCGGCACCACGCTGTTGGCGGACCGCCGCGACCCGATGATCCCGGCCTCCCGCACCGTCCTCGACGTCCGCCGGATCTCCCGCGTGTACCGGGGTGCCAGGGCCACCGTCGGTCGGATCGTGCCCACCCCCGGCGGCACCAACGTCATCGCCTCCAGGGTCGACCTCTGGCTGGACGTGCGGCACCCCGACGACGCCGTGACCGCGCGGATCGTCCACGAGATCACGGAGGCGGCCTCGATGGCGGCCGCACACGAGGGGTGCGAGAGCACGATCGTCCAGGAGTCGCTCAGCGGCTCGGTGTCCTTCGACCCGGCGTTCCGCGACCGACTGCTCGACGACCTGCCGGGCGTCCCCGTCCTGGCCACTGGGGCCGGCCACGACGCAGGTGTCCTGGCCGCGCACGTCCCCACCGCCATGCTGTTCGTCCGCAACCCCTCCGGGGTGTCGCACTCCCCGGAGGAGCACGTGGAGGACTCCGACGCCGAGCGGGGCGCCGAGGCCCTGGCCGACGTCCTCGCCGACCTGCTCACCTGCGATGACACCTCCGCGACCGACGCGTCCTGACCACCACGCACCTCGAGAGAGTGATCCCCATGACCGACACAGCGCACCTGACCGATACAGCTCAACGGACCGACACGGTGAAATTCCTCGTCATCGGCGGTGGCCTCGAGGGGCTGTCGATCGCCTGGAACCTGACCGAGCGCGGCGAGACCGACGTGCTCGTGGTGGAGAAGGACACCCTGTGCTCCGGGATGACGGGCAAATCCAGCGGCATCGTCCGCTGCCACTACGGTTCGCCCACCATGGCGGCCCTGAGCTGGCACAGCATCCCGGTGTTCGAGAACGCGACCGAGCTGTTGGGCGACGACATGGCGTTCCGTCAGTGCGGCTACGCCGTGATCGTGGGCGAGGAGAACGTGATCCCGCTCCGGGCGAACGTGGCCATGCAGCAGAGCCTGGGCATCGAGACCGAGATCATCTCACCGGACCGGATGGCGGAGTTGTGGCCCGGGCTGAACGTCGGC
Source organism: Dietzia sp. CQ4 (assembly GCF_014145125.1). NCBI lineage: Bacteria > Bacillati > Actinomycetota > Actinomycetes > Mycobacteriales > Dietziaceae > Dietzia > Dietzia sp. CQ4. The sequence goes on from NZ_JAALDZ010000046.1 coordinate 14,979, forward strand.
GACGTGGCGGCGGCGGCGTGGGAGCCTCGCGGTGGTCGCGGGGAGGCGTACATGACGGGGATGGCCTTCGCCGCCGCGGCCCGCCGACGTGGGGTCCGCGTCCGGCAGAGCACCCGGGTCACGGCGCTGGTGCGGGGGCGTGGTGACCGGGTGGTCGGAGCGGAGTTCGCCGACGGCACCACCGTGTACGCCGAGCAGGTGATCCTGGCGACCGGGGTGTGGGCGCCGCAGCTCGGCGCCACCGTCGGTCTGGACATCCCCGTCCGGGCCCAACGTGCGCAGCTGGTGCTGGTCGATCAGGGTGAACCGCTGCACCACGTCCCCACGCTGTCGGACCTGGTGGGCCTGCAGTACCTGTGCCGCGAACCGAACGGGGAGATCCTCGCCGGCAACTCCGACCACCACTCACCGCAGTACCTCGATCCCGACGCCTACTCGAACCGGGCCGACACCTCGACCGTCGAGAAGGTCGTGGAGCGGCTCATGCACCGCCTGCCGGGCATGCCTGACCCCTCGATCACCGGCAGCTACGTCGGGGCGTACGACACCACACCCGACTACAACCCGGTGATCGGCCCCTCACCGCTCGACGGGCTGTTCCTGGCTGTCGGTTTCTCCGGGCACGGGTTCAAGATGGCGCCCGCGGTCGGTCGGCTGGTCGCGGAGTTGCTGCTCGACGGGACGACGACGATGTCGGGTGTCGACCCGGCGGACTGCCGCCTCTCCCGATTCGCCGAGGGCCGTCTCACCACCAGCCTCAACCCGTACGTGGGCGCGGGCGAGATGCGCTGAACGGCTCCGCGACCCGGCGGGGGGCTGCTGCGTTCCGGTCAACCCGCCCGGATCTCGCCGGCCACGAGGTGCGCGACGTGGCCGGTCACCCAGATGCCTGTGCCGGGGGCGTCGTCACATCCGGCGGCGATCCCCACACGCCCCTCCCGGCCGAGCACCGTGCCCTGACGGGCGGTGTAGCGCGGGGGCAGCGTGCCGTCGCCGGTGAGCCACACGGCCAACCCCGCCTGGAAACTGCCGGTCACCGGGTCCTCGGAGATCCCGGCCGAGACGGGGAAGAAGCGGACCTCGACCTCGACCGGGCCCTCCCGGTCCGTCGGGTGGCGGCCGACGACCCCGACGCGGTCCCCGTCGAGAGCCTGAACGTCGGGCCTGACCGCGAGGACGGCATCGGCGTCGCGCAACAGCAATGCGCAGGAGCCGGGACCGTTGTCCACCCAGGAGTGGTCCACCACGTCGTCGCGGCTCAGCCCCAGCCCCGACGCCAGTCGCGCCACTTCCGACTCCTCGAGGGGGCCCGACCTGATCAGCTCCGGTGCGGCGAACGACCAGTCACCGGCCCCCTCGTCGCGGACGGTGACCAGTCCGATCCCGCATTCCTGCACGGCCCTGCCGGGCTCCCGGGGCCGCCCACCCGCCGAGTGCCACACCGCGCAGGCACCCAGCGTGGGGTGACCGGCGAACGGCAGCTCGGCCCCGGGGGTGAAGATCCGGACCCGGTAGTCGGCCTCGGCTGAGGAGGGTTCGAGGAGGAACGCCGTCTCGGACAGGTTGGTCCAGTTGGCGATGGCTGCCATCTCCGCCTCGGACAGCCCGTCGGCGTCGTGCACCACGGCGAGGGGATTGCCCCGGAACGGGACGTGGGAGAAGACGTCGACCTGCGAGAACCTCATCCCCCGACGGTACGCCCGACCTGCCGGAGCGATCCGTCGGAGGGCGTGCGCGGTCGGCAACCGGCTCACGGACGGGCGACGTCCCGGAGCGGTGGATTTGTGCGGCAGCTTTGTTACGGTGTATTTGCCGGCAACATCGAGCGGAGCCCTCACTCCCTCGGTGGGTGTCGGCCCCTCGGTCCGGATGATTCCGAACCCATCCGGACGACGAGCCCGGATGGCGACGGGCCCGCCGTCGTCACACGACGAAAGGAATCACATCATGGGCAGCATCGATCAAGGACTCGGCCTCCTCCAGCTCGGCTCGACCACCTTCACGACCGGCTCCGGTGTCATCGACGCCGGCACGGACTTCCTGGGTGCGGTCGTCGGCGTGATCCGCACCGCCGTCAACGGTGCCGCGGGACTCATCGGCTCCGCCGAGCTGGTCTGACCCCGGGCGCTCCACAGCGCGAGGGCACGGTCCGGCCTCGGCCCGGAGCCCTCGAAGACACGAGTCGGCCCCCGCACGGCGGGGGTCGACTCTCGCCGCGCAGGCAGCCGGGTTCAGCTTTCGCGGAGCGCGTCCGTACACGTCAGGCGCAGTTTCTCGAGCTCCTTGCCGTGCTCGACCGCACGCTCGACCAGCGCCTCCAGGGTGGGCCGGGGGAGACGCGGGTCGGCGATCTCGAGCAGGGCCCTGAACCCCAGCTCCTTGCCCCGCACCGCGATGGTGAGTGCCTCCAGCTCGAGGAGATCACTGAGCGGCGACCTCTCGGCGAATCGCTGGTTGGGCTTGAGCTGACCGAGCTTCTCCGCGGCCCGGGCCGGGAGGTCCTTCAGGGCAGACGGCGATGTCCCCGCCAGCGTCATGAGCTCCTCGAGGGTGCGGAGGTCCTCCTCGGTCTCGTCGCCGATACGCGAGACGACCCCACGGATCTCGGGGTCCTCGTGGTCCTTGGCCACCCTCCGGAACAGGTCCACCCCGGCGGCGGCCCCGGCGTGGTGGTCCTGCATGTACGTGTGCAACAACTCGGTGGCCATACCGGCGACGTTACGTCGTCTCGGCGGGGCGGCAACCGCGAACCGGCAGGGTCGTCACCGACGAGCTCAACCGCGGGCGAGGGCCGGGAGCAGCTCCTGCTCGGCCAACTCGAGGAAACCGGACTGGTCCTGGGAGACGTGGTGCAGATAGATCTCGTCGAACCCCAGTGACTCGAACTCGCGGAGCCGGCCGACGAGGTGATCGACCGAGTCGGTGACGATCACGGTCTCCTCGATCTTCTCGTCCGGGATGTACCGGGCGACCAGGTCGAACTCCTCCGGGGTGGGCAGGTCGTAGGCGACCGGTGGGTCCACGGCGTGGTTCTGCCACTGATCCCGGGCGACCTCGCGTGCGCGGCTCATGGTGTCCTCGATCGCCACGTGGACCTGCAGAGCGAGCGTCCCCCGGCCGCCGGCCGTCCGATAGGACTGGACGATCTGCCGGACCGAGTCGGGATCGTCGTTGATGGTGATGAGCCCGTCGGCCCAGGTCGCCGCCCGCGCGGCGGTCTCCGGGGTGAGTGCCGGGCCCATGATCCGGGGTGGTGTCTCCGGGAGCGAGTACACCCGCGCGTTCTCGACGTCGACGAGTCCGTGGTGGGTGACCTCCTCGCCGCGGTGGAGGCGGCGGATGACGTCGACGCTCTCCTCCAGGCGGGCCTGCCGGGTGGCCTTGTCCGGCCACTTGTCGCCGGTGATGTGCTCGTTCATGTTCTGGCCGCTGCCGAGGGCGACCCAGAAACGGTCGGGGAACATCTCGGCCAATGTGGCCGACGACTGGGCGACGACGGCGGGATGGTAGCGCTGGCCGGGCGCGCAGACGGTGCCGAACGTCATGCCGGTGGTGGCGAGCGCGGCACCCAACCAGGACCAGGCGAAGCCCGAATGGCCCTGGCGGGTGGACCAGGGTGAGAAGTGGTCGGAGCACATCGCGATGCGGAAGCCCGCGCGTTCGGCCTGCTGGACGTCCCGCAGCAACCTGCCCGGGGAGATCTGTTCGTGCGAGGCGTGGAATCCGTAGGTGGTCATCGTTCGCCTTCCTGTCGTCCCTTCCGGGCCGCCTGGATGGCGTCGGCCGCCCGGATCAACCCGATGTGACTGAACGCCTGGGGGAAGTTCCCCGCCAGGCGGCCGGATGCGGGATCGAACTCCTCGGAGAACAGGCCGAGGTCGCTGCCCCGGGACACCATGGTCTCCATGAGGGTCTGGGCCTCGTCGACGCGGCCGCTCCCGGCGTACTGCTCGACCAGCCAGAAGGTGCACAGGACGAACGGGTACTCGCCGCCCTCGAGTCCGTCGATCCCGCTGTCGACCCGGTAGCGGTGGACGAAACCCTCCTCGGTGACGAGGTCACGTTCGATACACGCCACCGTGCCGAGCATCCGGGGATCGTCGTAGTCAAGGAATCCGGTGTGGGGCAACTGCAGGAGGGAGGCGTCGACCTCGGTGTTGTCGTAGGTCTGGGTGAAGCTGCCCAGCTCGGCGTCGAACCCGTGCTCGTCGATCTCCTCGGCCAGGCGGGACCGGAGCTCGCGCCACCGCTCCGCGGGTCCGTCGAGCCCGTGTTCCTCGACCGCGCGGACGCCCCGGTCGAACGCGGCCCACATCATGGCCCGCCCGTGGGTGAAGTGGTGGGTGGACCCGCGCATCTCCCAGATCCCGTGGTCCTCCCGGTCGAAGTGCTTCTCCGCGTAGCGCAGCAGCCCCTTCTGCAGTCCCCAGGTGTACTCGTCCTCATGGACGCCGGCCTCGCGCAGGTCGTGCAGGGCGATCATGACCTCCCCCACGACGTCGGCCTGGTACTGGTCCGCCGCGCCGTTGCCGATCCGCACCGGCCGGGAGTCCTCGTAGCCGTCGAGGTGGTCCAGTTCCATCTCGATCAACTGGCGTTCGCCACCGACGCCGTACATGATCTTGACGTCGTCGACGTCGCCGGCGACCGCACGCAGGAGCCAGTCGCGCCAGAGCGCGGCGCCCTCGGTGAGACCGTGTGCCACCACGACCTCGATGGTGAAGGCGGCGTCGCGGAGCCAGGTGTAGCGGTAGTCCCAGTTCCTCTCGCCGCCGAAGTACTCGGGTAGCGAGGTGGTCGGCGCGGCCACGATGGCGCCCGTGTCCAGATTGGTCAACGCCCGCAGGACCAGGAGCGAACGGGTCACCTCCGGCCGGGGATCGCACTCGACCTCCAACTGCGCGGCCCAGTCGGTCCAGGCGCGGATGGTCGCCGCGATCGTCTGGTCGGCGTCGGGAGGGCCGGGGACCTCCTCGTGGGACGGGAACCAGGTCAGGTCCCAGTCCAGCCGCTCTCCCTCGCGGACGTCGAACCGCCCCTCGAGTCGCCGGGCGCGCCCACCCTCCTGGGAGGATTCGTCGTCGCGCACGGCGGCGCGGGCATGGGTGTCATCGCTGGGCGAGGAGCCGTCGTCCTCGTCCGGCCAGTGCAGCATCGGCCCGGTGACCAGGATGCCGTCGGGCCCGGCCAGGGCCAGCAGCGCGCGGTCCTGACCGTTCCTGGCGATCTCCCGGGTCCACGGTGTGGCCCGGGCGTAGTCGAACCTGAGGCGGAGGTCGTGCTGGACGGTCACCTCGCCGTCGAGGCATTCGACCCGGCGGATCAGGTCCCCCTGGGAGTCGCTGCGCAGGAGGCAGTCGGTCACCCGGGCGGTGCCGGTCGGCGACCGCCAGGTCGTCTCCAGCACGAAGGTCTCCGGGATGTACCGGCGATCGGTCACCTCGCCGTCGACCACGGAAAGGCACCACCGGCCGTCCTCGGGCCCGCCGAGCAGGGCCGAGAACACGGCGGGGGAGTCGAACCTGGGCAGGCAGAGCCAGTCGATGCTCCCGCCCCGCGACACCAGTGCTCCGGTACGCAGGTCGGACAGCAGTGCGTAGTCCTCGAGGGGGGTGCTGCGGGTCGAGCCGGCCATCTCTAGAAGACCGGCTTGCCGCCGGTCACCCCGAGCACGGTGCCCGAGACGTAACCGGCGTCGGCGGGCGAGGCGAGGAAGACGAACGCTCCCGCACATTCCGCGGGCTGACCCGCGCGACCGAGCGGGGTGTCCGAACCGAACTCCTCCAGCTTCTCGCCGGGCTGCGTGGCCGGCTGCAGCGGCGTCCAGATGGGGCCGGGCGCGACCGCGTTCACCCGGATGCCCCGGGGCCCGAGTTCGGAGGCGAGGTTGACGGTGAGGTTGTTCAGGGCCGACTTGGTGGCCGCATAGTCGAGCAGCGGCGGGGCCGGTTGGTAGGCCTGGACCGACGTGGTCGTGATGATCGAGGACCCGGGGCCGAGGTGGTCCAGCGCCTCCTGGCTCGCCCAGATCGTGGCGTACAGGTTGGTCTTGAACACCCGGTCCATGTTCTCGCTGTCGATGGTCTCCAGACCCTCGCCGCGAGCGTGTTGGTAGCCGGCGTTGTTCACCAGGATGTCCAGTCCGCCGAGCTGCTCCGCGGCGTCCCGGACCATCTGACGGCACTGGGACTCGTCGCGCAGGTCACAGGGGAGGAGTACCGCCCGCCGGCCCGCGTCCTCGATCCAGCCCCGGGTGTCCTGGGCGTCGGACTCCTCCTCCGGCATGTAGGAGATCGCCACGTCGGCTCCCTCTCGGGCGTAGGCGATGGCCGCGGCCCGCCCGATCCCCGAGTCCCCGCCCGTGATCAGGGCCTTCATCCCCTGGAGCCTGCCTGATCCGCGGTAGGTCTGTTCCCCGTGATCGGGCACCGGGGTCATCTCGGAGCTGAGCCCGGGGGGCCGCTGCTCCTGGGGCGGGAACCCGCCGCTGTCGTTGGTCATCTCCTCGGAGCGTCGTGTGATATCGCTCGTGGTGCTCATATCTCCAACGTACGTAAAGCTGTCGTATCCGCCACCGGGGCCGGACGGCGTCCGGAGGCCCCGAGCGGGTCAGCGGGCGTCGACCCCCCGGACGATCAGCGACCCAGCAACCCCTTGGCGATGTGGGTCACCTGGATCTCGTTACTACCGGCGTAGATCATGAGCGACTTGGCATCCCGGGCGAGTTGCTCGACCCGGTATTCCGCCATGTATCCGTTGCCGCCGAAGAGCTGCACCGCGTCCATCGCGACCTCGGTGGCGACCTCGGACGAATAGAGCTTCATCGCCGACGCCTCGGCCAGTGTGAGGGGCTTTCCGGCGCGGGCCCGTTCGATGGAGTGGAACACCATGTTCTGCACGTTGATCCGGGCCACCTCCATCCGGGCCAGCTTGAGCTGGATCAGCTGGAACCGTCCGATCTCCTGGCCCCAGAGGGTGCGCTCGCGCGAGTAGTCCACGCAGAGCCGGTGACATTCCTGGATGATTCCCAGCGCCATGATCGCCACACCGGTGCGCTCGGCGGTGAAGCTGGACTTCGCGGACTCCCGCCCGTCGCCACCGCGGTGGTCCTCGGTCTCCCCCAGCAGGCGGTCACGGCCGAGCCGGACGTCATCGAAGAACAACTCGCCGGTGGGGGAGCTGTGCAGGCCCATCTTCTTGAACGGCGCGCTCTGCGTGAGGCCGTCCATCCCCGCGTCCAGGACGAATGTCAGGACCTTGCGGTCACGCTTGGCTGCCGCGGCGTCGCGGTCGTCGGCACCCGCCGCCGCGCCCTCCTCGAGCTTGGCGTAGACGATCATCACGTCGGCGTGCGGGCCGTTGGTGATGAACGTCTTGCGGCCGTTGAGGATGTAGTCGTCGCCGTCCCTCCGCACGTAGGTCCGCATCCCGCCGAACGCGTCGGAACCCGAGTCCGGCTCTGTGATGGCCCACGACGCGACCTTCGCCATGGTCACGATGCCCGGCAGCCAGCGTTCCTTCTGGGCCAACGTCCCGCGCGACATGATGGTCGTGGCGCCCAGCCCGATGCTCACCCCGAGCGCCGACACCAGGCCCATGCAGGCCCCCGCGAGCTCGCTGATCACCACCGCCATCAACGAGTCCTGGCCCTCGAACGCTCCGCCCGACCCGCCCGACCCACCCGACCCGCCCGACCCGCCCGACCCGGCCGAGGTCTCCGAAGCGCCCGACTCCCGCGCCCGCTGCCTGGCGAGCATCTTCTCCACGCCGTCGGCGGCCATCGTGTCGATCCCGAACTCCGCGAACAACTTACGGATGATCGGATAGGGCGGCATCTCCCCGCTCTCGAGGGCATCGAGATTCGGACGAATCTCCTTGGCGATGAAGCCCCGCACGGCCTCCCGGATCATCAGATCGGTCTCGGACCACTCGTACATCGCTGTCTCGTCTCCTCGGTGCCCCAGGCCGCCGCTGGAACATGTTCCGGTTCAGTCTGTCGCGCCCCGGCGCGTGGGACGGGGTTTCGGCGTGAAACGTCTCCCGCCGGGCAATCCCCGCAGAACCTGCGGGAGGTCGGGCACACTCGGGTGCATGAGTGCTCCCCTCGACGACGCATCCGACCCGGCCGGCGACACCCAGGCGGGCGGCACCCGGGCCGGCGACACCC
>NZ_JAALDZ010000047.1:0-20172 GCF_014145125.1 Dietzia sp. CQ4
CACCGGCGACGGCGCCGGCGACGATGCGGCCCATGCCGCTCGCGGAACGGGCGGCACGGTGGCGGCCGGCGGTCGCGCCGGAGCCGGCCACACCGAGTCGATCGGCGAGCTCGGTGAAGGTGATTCGAGTGGCGTCGGACATCAGGGGAAACCTCGGAGTTCGGTGCGTTGGCGAAGCGGCGGGCCGACCGGCTTCCCCGGTGGCCTCCAAAAAGGTAACAGATGTATCTCGGCCCTGTCACGTCAAAAGCACGAATAGATACAAAAGCGCCGGTGAGCGGGTGCTCACCGGCGCTACCGAGTTGTTACCCGAAGGTGATCAGTGGTCCGCCTCGCCCATCCTGTGCACGAGGATGAAGTTGGTCGACCCCTCGACGCCCGGCACGTTGCCCGCGACGATCACGATGAGATCGTCCTCGTTGTACCCCTCGAGGGGGAGCAACAGTTCGTCGGTCACCTTGACGAGCTCCGCCGTCTCGTGGACCCGGTCGGTCAGGAACGTCTCGGTTCCCCACGTGAGAGCCAACTGGCTCCGGATGCGGGGATCGCCGGTGATGGCGATGAGGGGCAGGTGGCTGTGCAGGCGGGCGAGCCGGCGGACGGTGTCCCCGGTCGAGGTCACCGCGACGAGCGCCTTGGCGCCCAGCCGCTCCCCGATCTCGCGGGCCGAGTAGGAGATGACCCCACGCTTGGTCCTCGGGATGTGGACGAGGTCCGGCGCGGCGGTGGAGTCGGCCTCGACCGCGAGGGCGATGGACGACATGGTCCGCACCGCGTCGATGGGGTACTTGCCGACGGAGGTCTCACCCGAGAGCATCACGGCGTCGGCCCCGTCGAGCACGGCGTTGGCGACGTCGGACGCCTCCGCCCGGGTGGGCCGCGAGTTGGTGATCATGGACTCGAGCATCTGGGTCGCCACGATGACCGGCTTGGCGTTCTCCCGCGCGATCTGGATCGCCCGCTTCTGGACCAGCGGCACGTCCTGCAGGGGAAGCTCCACGCCCAGGTCGCCGCGGGCCACCATGATCGCGTCGAAGGCCAGGACGATGGACTCGAGGTTCTTGACCGCCTCGGGCTTCTCGAGCTTGGCGATCACCGGGACGTGCACCCCGACCTCGTCCATGATCTCGTGCACCAGGTCGACGTCCGCCGGCGACCGGACGAAGGACAGGGCGATGAAGTCGACACCCAGCGCGAGGGCGAAGCGCAGATCGGCGATGTCCTTCTCGCTCAGCGCCGGAACCGAGACGTTCATCCCCGGGAGGGACACGCCCTTGTTGTTGGAGACCGTGCCCCCCTCGGTGACCACGCAGTGGACGTCGTCGCCCTCGACCCGCTGGACGGTCAGGCCGATGTTGCCGTCATCCACGAGCAGCCGGTCGCCGGGTCGGGCGTCGGTCGCCAGCCCCTTGTAGGTCGTGGAGACCCGGTCCTTGGTGCCCTCCACGTCCGCGACGGTGATGGCGACCTCGTCGCCCTCCGCCCACTCGTGGCGGCCCTCGAGGAAGCGGCCGAGCCGGATCTTGGGGCCCTGGAGGTCCGCGAGCACACCGACGGCGTGCCCCGACTCGTCGGAGGCCTTGCGGACCCAGCGGTAGTTGGCCTCGTGGTCGGCATGGTCTCCGTGACTGAAGTTGAGCCGGGCGACGTTCATCCCGGCATCGACGAGTTCACGGATGCCGGCCTCCGACGCGACGGCGGGACCCAGGGTGCAGACGATCTTGGTACGACGGTTCACCCGTACCAATCTAGTCCCCTCACCGGGATGACCGGTTAACGCAACGTCAACGACCGGCCAACGGGGGTGCGTCCTCCGGGGACCCGCCGGTCAGGTCCTCGGGGGCACGCAGGTCCGACGGGTCCTCGCGGCCCCGGCGTGCCCGCCACACGTAGATCAGTGCGGCCACCATGACGACGACCGAGACGACCGTGTTGATCCGCAACCCGAGGATCTCGGTCGCCGCATCCGCGCGGAGCAACTCCACCCAGAACCGCCCGAAGCAGTACAGGGCCACGTAGAGGGCGAAGAGCCGTCCGTGTCCGAGGCGGAACCTGCGATCGATCACCACCAGCGCCACGGCCACCAGGACGTTCCAGAGCAACTCGTAGAGGAACGTGGGGTGCACGGTCGCGAGCACCTGCCCGGTGGAGCGACCGATGGTCTCGGAGTACCCGTAGGTCTCGTCGTAGCGCTGGTAGATCTCCAGCGCCCAGGGCACGTCCGTCTCGCGACCGTAGAGCTCCTGGTTGAAGTAGTTCCCCAGGCGCCCGATCCCCTGTGCCAGGACGATGCCCGGGGCGACCGCGTCGCCGAACGCACCGATCGCCCGGATGCCCTGCTGGCGCAGGCCGATGTAGGCGCCGACCGCGCCCAGCGCGACGGCGCCCCAGATCCCCAGACCGCCGTCCCAGATCTTCAGCGCGTCGACCGGGTTCCTGCCCTCCCCGAAGTAGCGGTACCAGTCGGTGGCCACGTGGTAGAGGCGACCACCCACGAGACCGAAGGGGACGGCCCACAGCGCGGTGTCGAGCACGACCCCCGCGCGCCCGCCACGGGCGACCCATCGCTTCTCACCCCACCAGATGGCCACGACGATGCCGAGGATGATCCACAGTGCGTAGGCGCGCAGCGGGAACGGCCCGAGCTCCCAGACCCCCTGGGGCGGGCTCGGGATCACGAGCCGGCCCCCGGCCGACGCACGCCCGCCGCGAGTTCGGCCGTCAGCCGGGCGAGGGCCTGGCCCCCCTCGGTGGCCGCGGTGATGAGGGCGGACCCCACGATGACGCCGTCCGCATAGGAGGCGATCTCCGCGGCCTGGTCACCGTTGCGCACCCCGAGTCCGACGCCGCACGCGAGGTCCGAGTGTTCACGGACCCGTGCGGTGAGCGTGCGAGGTGCGTCGGAGACCACGTCCCTCGCTCCGGTCACACCCATGACCGCCTGGATGTAGACGAAACCGCTCGTGTGGGACAGCGTCATGGCCAGCCGTTCGGGCGTCGACGACGGCGCGACCAGGAACACCCGGTCGATCCCGTGTGCGTCCGTGGCGGCGATCCAGTCCTCCGCCTCGTCGGGGATGAGGTCCGGTGTGATGACCCCGGTCCCGCCGGCGGCCGCGAGGTCCTCCGCGAACCGGTCGACGCCGTACTGGAGGATCGGGTTCCAGTAGCTCATGACGACCGGGACCGCGCCGGCCTCGGCGACGGCCCGGATCACGGCGAAGGTGTCCCGGATCCGGAAGCCGGCCTCCAGCGCCACGTCCGCGGCCGCCTGGATGGTGGGACCGTCCATCATGGGATCCGAGTACGGGATACCCACCTCGATGACGTCGCACCCGCCCGCGACCATCGTCCGCACGGCCTCGATCGACCCCTCGACCGTCGGGTACCCCGCCGGGTAGTAGCCGATGAGGGCGGCCCGGTTCTCGGCACGGCACCGCTCGAAGACCTCGCTCAGAACGCTCATCCCTCGACTCCCCCGTCCGCGTAGTCGCCCTCGCCGTCGTCGGCACCCCGGCTCGAGTCCACCCCGGCCTCGGGTGGGGTCCCCCCGCCCAACAGACCGAACCACCGGGCGGCGGTATCGACGTCCTTGTCACCGCGACCCGAGACGTTGACCAGGATCAGGTCGACGCCCTCGGCGGCGAGCTGCGCCGCTCCGGCGATCGCGTGGGCGGACTCGATCGCGGGGATGATCCCCTCGGTGCGGCACAGCTGGGCGAACGCGTCCATCGCCTGGGTGTCGGTCACCGGCCGGTACTCGGCGCGACCGATGTCGGACAGGTACGAGTGCTCGGGCCCGACGCCCGGGTAGTCCAGTCCCGCCGAGATCGAGTGCGACTCGATGGTCTGGCCGTCCTCGTCCTGCATGAGGTGCGCGTACGAGCCCTGGAAGACGCCCGGCCTCCCGGCGTTCACGGTCGCGGCGGTGCGACCGGACGCCACGCCGTCGCCGCCCGCCTCGCAGCCCACCAGGCGGACCGAGGAGTCGTCGATGAACGGGTGGAACAACCCGATCGCGTTGGACCCTCCGCCCACGCACGCCACGGCGGCATCGGGCAGGCGCCCGATCCGCTCCAGGATCTGGGCGCGCGCCTCGGTGCCCACGACCCGCTGGAAGTCGCGGACCATGGCGGGGAACGGGTGCGGGCCGGCGGCGGTGCCGAACGCGTAGTAGGTGTCGTCCGCCCGGGAGACCCAGTCCCGCATCGCCTCGTTGATCGCGTCCTTGAGGGTCGCGGAACCGACCTCCACGGCCTCGACCTCCGCGCCGAGCAGACGCATCCGCGCGACGTTGAGCGCCTGACGACGGACGTCCACCGCACCCATGTAGATCTTGCACTCCAGCCCGAGCAGGGCGCAGGCGGTGGCGGAGGCGACGCCGTGCTGGCCGGCCCCGGTCTCGGCGATGACCCGCTTCTTGCCCATGCGGTGCGCGAGGAGCACCTGGCCGAGGACGTTGTTGATCTTGTGCGATCCGGTGTGGTTGAGGTCCTCGCGCTTGAGGAAGACACGGGCGCCGATCTCGGCCCCGAAACGCCCCGCCTCGTACAGCGGCGACGGCCGACCCGAGTAGTCGCGCTGGAGACGATCGAGCTCGTTGAGATAGGCGTCGTCCGCCCGGGCCTTGGCGTAGGCGTCGGCGACCTCGTCGACGACCGCCATGAGCGCCTCCGGGACGTAGCGGCCGCCGAACGCTCCCCAGTGGCCTCGCTGGTCGGGCTCGTGTCCGGTCGTCGTCCGGAGCACGTCTCCCATCGAGGGCAGCGGTGTCAGCTCGTTAGAATTCACGGCTCCCAGTCTGCCGGAAGCGTGCGACGGGGGCCTAGCGGGGTCCCTGCGGACAGGACGGGTGGGAACCCGCCGTGGCCAGGGCGTTGCACGCCGCGCGCGGGTCGCCCTTGGTCACCAGGCCCTCGCCGACGAGCACCGCGTCCGCGCCCACGCTGGCGTACGACAGGAGGTCGGACGCGTCACGGACGCCCGACTCGGCGATCTTGACCACCCCGGACGGCAGGCCGGGAGCGATGCGGGAGAACACGTCGCGGTCGACCTCGAGGGTCTTGAGGTTCCGGGCGTTGACACCGATGACGGTGGCGCCGGCCTCGAGGGCGCGGTCCGCCTCCTCCTCCGTGTGCACCTCCACCAGTGCCGTCATCCCGAGCGACTCCGTCCGGTCCAGCAGGGACACCAGCGCGTCCTGCTCCAGCGCGGCCACGATGAGCAGCACGAGGTCCGCGCCGTGCGCCCGGGCCTCGTGGATCTGGTACGGGCCCACCACGAAATCCTTGCGGAGGACCGGGATGTCGACGGCGCGGCGGACGGCGTCCAGGTCCGCCAGGCTGCCGTTGAACCGGCGTTCCTCGGTCAGGCAGGAGATGACGCGGGCCCCGCCCTCCTCGTACATCCGGGCCAGCACGGCGGGGTCGGGGATCTCGGCGAGCGGCCCCTTCGAGGGACTGGCGCGCTTGACCTCGGCGATGACGCCGACCCCGGCCCCCCGGAGCGCCTTGAGCGCGTCACGCGGTTCCGGCGCCGACCGGGCCGCCTTCTTGACCGCAGTGAGGTCGATGACAGCCTCGCGGGCCGCGACGTCCTCGCGGACCCCGTCGATAATCGAGTCGAGCACGGTACCCACCGTGACCTCCCTCTGCAGTGTTCGGGCAGGAAGTGTGATCGAGATCAACAATAGAGGCAGCAGGCGGGGTTCCGAGAATCGGGACCCGGTCGGGGATGCTCAGCCCGTGGGATCGCGCCCGTCGTCGAGTTCCTGCCACAGGTCACGACCGGTGTCCCCGGTGTCCTCCCCGGCCTCCGGGTCACCGCGGCGCGCCCCGGGGGTCACATAGCGATCATCCCGCTGAACCCTCCGGGTCGGCCAGATCATTGGGACGGCTCCCGCGGCGACGAGGGCCAGCGCTCCTGTTCCGGTGAGAACCGGACCGACCGACCGGGTCGAGATCTCCGTGATCTCCGACCACTCCGGCACCGCCTGCGCACCGGCCGTCCCCGGGCCCGCGTTGGTGCGGCCGAGTTCCTCCTCACCCGTCACCGTGGAGTGGACCCGGCCCTGGTCCACTCCGCCGACGGTCGAGAACAGCAGCGCGCCGGTGGCCAGGCCCAGGAGGGCGATGACGGCCCCGACCACCCGGGCCCCCGTCCCCCGGACCAGCGCCACCGCGGCCACCGCGGCGAGAGCACCCACCGCCAACGGGACGAGCGCCGGCTGCCACTGCGCACCCGTCAGGCTGCGCCGGGCCTCACCCGACTGGTCGTTGAACGCGACCACGTCGACCCACACCATCCGGGAGGCGATCCACAACAAGACGGCGCCGAGGAGCAACAGCACGACGGGGATGCGGAGCCGGGCGTTCTGGGTCACCGGCCCTCCCCCGGCGTGTCCGCACCCTCAGCGCCTCCCGTGGGGCCCGCGGGCCTCAGGGTGTCCGCCGCCGCGACGGCGCGGAGGACCGCCATCGCCTTGTTGCGGCACTCCTCGTCCTCGGATGCGGCGACCGAGTCGGCGACGATCCCGGCACCGGCCTGGACGTAGGCGGTCCCGTCCTTGAGCACCGCGGACCTGATGGCGATCGCCTGATCGGCGTTGCCGGCGAAGTCGACATAACCGACCACTCCCCCGTAGACCCCGCGACGGGTGTCCTCGAGATCCTCGATGATCTGCAGCGCGCGGGGTTTGGGCGAGCCCGACAGGGTGCCGGCCGGGAAACAGGCCGTGACGGCGTCGATGCCCGTGCGCCCCTCCGCCAGGCGGCCGGTCACGGTGGAGACCAGGTGCATCACGTGGCTGTACCGCTCGACCTGGCGGAACTCGGTCACCACGACGGAACCCGGCTCGCAGACGCGGCCGAGGTCGTTGCGACCCAGATCCACCAACATGAGGTGCTCGGCGTTCTCCTTGGCGTCCTCCACGAGGTCCTTGGCCAGCAGGACATCGTGCTCGTCGTCCTCACCCCGCGGCCGGGTCCCGGCGATCGGATGGGTCGTGGCCAGCCCGTCCTGCACCTTGACCAGGGCCTCGGGGCTCGATCCGACGATGGTGAACGCGGTGCCACCGAAGCCGTCGTCCCCGCTGCCGTCCGGGACCGTCATCAGATACATGTAGGGGCTCGGATTGGTCGTGCGCAGGATCCGGTAGACGTCTCTCGGCGAGGCCGAGTTGTCGACCTCGAAGCGCTGGCTGAGCACCACCTGGAAGGCTTCCCCGGAGTAGATCTGCTCGATGATGTCGGCCACCCGCGCGTGGTAGGTCGACTCGTCGGTGCGGCGGCGCATCCGCGGATCCGGTGTGTCGAAGACGCTGACCCCGCCGGCGCCGGGAGCCGCGAGCCTCGCCGTCATCGAGTCCACCCTGGCCACCGCGTCGGCGTAGGCCTCCTCGACCCGGTCGTCGCTACCGTCCCAGTTGACCGCGTTGGCGATCAGGTGGATCCGGCCCTCGTGGTGGTCGAACGCCGCCAGGTCGGTGGCCAGCATCTGGACGAGCTCGGGGATGTGGAGGTCATCGGTGGTGTCCGGGGAGATGCGCTCGAGTCGGCGCACGATGTCGTACCCGAGGTAACCCACCAGCCCGGACGTCAGCGGCGGCAGGCCCTCGATCTGGTCGGTCCTCAGCAGGTCCAGGGTCCGGCGCAGGGCGTCGAGCGGGTCGCCGCCCGTCGGAGCCCCCGCGGGCACGTGCCCCAACCACATGGCCTCACCCGCGTCGTCGACGGTCAACGCCGCGGCCGACCCACAGCCGATGAACGACCACCGCGACCACGACCGGCCGTGTTCGGCCGACTCCAGCAGGAAGGTCCCGGGCCGGTCGGCCGCGAGCTTGTCGTACGCGGAGAGCGGCGTCTCGGAGTCGGCGAGCACCGTGCGCACCACGGGGACGACCCGGTGGCCCGAGGCGAGCGCCCGGAACTGCTCGAAGGTGGTGGTCCTGGTACTCATCCGACGACCCGGCCGCCGATCCCGAACGAGTCGTGCGGCATGTCGTTGACGAGCACCCACACCTTGGCCGGGTCCTTGCCCGCGGCCTCGGCGTAGGCGGCTGTGACGGCCTCGATCACCCGGGACTTGGACTCGGGGTCCATCCCGTCGAGCTGGTTGATCTGGATGAAGGGCACGGGCTCAGTCCTCCCCGAGGAGTGTGTCGGTGTCGAAGCAGCTGACCGTGCCGTTGTGGCAGGCTGCCCCGGTCTGGTCCACCTTCAGCAGGACGGTGTCGCCGTCGCAGTCGATCTCCACGCTGCGCACGTGCTGCACGTGGCCGGAGGTCTCCCCCTTGACCCACCGCGTCCCGCGCGAGCGCGAGAAGTACACCCCGCGCCGCGTGGCCAGCGTCTCGGCGAGGGCGGCGTCGTCCATCCACGCCATCATGAGGACCCGACCGGAGGTCGCGTCCTGCACGACGGCAGCGATCAGACCCTCCGCGTTCCGGGTGAGCCGGTCGGCGATGGTCGGGTCCAGGGCCGGATCGCTCATCGGACCGTGATCCCCTCGGCCGCCATGGCCCTCTTCACGTCGCCGATCGTCATCTCGCCGAAGTGGAAGACGCTGGCCGCGAGAACGGCGTCGGCGCCGGCCTTGACCGCGGGGGCGAAGTGCTCGACCGCGCCGGCCCCGCCGGAGGCGATCACGGGGATCGTCACCGCCGCACGGACCGCACGGACCATGTCCAGGTCGAAGCCCGCCTTGGTGCCGTCCGCGTCCATCGAGTTGAGCAGGATCTCCCCCACCCCCAGCTCCTGGCCACGCCGGGCCCACTCGACGGCGTCGATCCCGGTGCCCCGGCGGCCACCGTGGGTGGTGACCTCCCATCCCGATGGTGTGGGGGCCTCGCCCTCCGGCACCGTCCGGGCGTCGACGGACAGGACGATGCACTGGGAGCCGAAGCGCCTGCTGAGCTCCTCGAGCAGCTCCGGACGCGCGATCGCGGCGGTGTTGACGCTGACCTTGTCCGCCCCGGCGCGGAGCAGCTGGTCGACGTCCTCGGCAGCGCGTACCCCGCCGCCCACGGTGAGGGGGATGAAGACCTGCTCCGCGGTGCGTGTGACCACGTCGAGCATGGTCCCGCGCCCCGAGGACGACGCGGTGACGTCGAGGAAGGTCAGCTCGTCCGCGCCCTGCGCGTCGTAGGCGGCTGCCAGCTCGACCGGATCACCGGCGTCCCGCAGATCGAGGAAGTTCACGCCCTTGACCACGCGGCCCGCGTCGACGTCGAGGCACGGGATCACCCGGGTGGCGAGTGTCATGCCCGGGTCACCGCTCCCCGTCGAGCCACGGGCGGTTGCCGTCGGGACCGGGGGTGGCCCGGCGACGGCCCGCCTCGAAGAAGTTGCCCGGCTCGCCGAGCTCGCGGATGGTGCCGAGCACCTCCGCGTGCGCTCGCGGGCCGGCGGCGAGGATCGACTGGGAGTCGATCGACCACGGCTCACCGGTCAGGTCGGTGACCACTCCCCCGGCCGCGCGGATGTGGGAGGCGCCCGCGGCGTTGTCCCACGCGTAGTTGCCGAAGCTCACCGCAGCGGACAACCGGCTGGAACCCACGAACGACAGGTCCACCCCCGTCGACCCGAACTTGCGGGTGCGGGCGGCGTCGAGGGTGAGCTGCTCGAACACCTCTCGTCGATAGGCCGGCGGGTAGGTGGTGCGGGCGCCGGTGTTGAGCGACCCGAGGCCCAGCGCGACGTCGCGGATGGAGACGTCGGCGATCCGCGGGATCTCCTCGTCGTTCTCCTTGAGCGGGCCCCCGGCGATCGAGGTGAACCGCAGGCCGAGGAGGGGAAGCCAGGTCAGCCCGAGCACGGGCTGCCGCTCGTGGACCAGCGAGACGAGGATGCCGGTGGTGGGGATGCCGAGGGAGTAGTTGGCCGTGCCGTCGATCGGGTCGACCACCCAGAGCGTGCCCTCGTTGACCGGCGGGCCGCCGAACTCCTCGCCGTGCACCTCGAGATCGGTGCCCTCGCGCAGGGCGTCAGAGATCCGACGCTCCAGCTCGAGGTCGAGCTCGGTCGCGAAGTCGTTGCGCGAGCCCTTGGCGCGCGTGCCCTCGGCACCCAGTCCCTCGACGAAGCGGGGGGTGACCTCCTCGAGCACGCGGGCCGCCAGGGCGAGCGCCTCCGCGGGGTCGACGGACAGGTCCGTCGGCAGGGTGTTTCCGGTCTGATCGGTCATCTCGGGCCTCCTGCTCGAGGTCATGGGGTGGGGTGGAGCCGCCTGGTGGTCACAGCCGGCTCAGCGGACGCTCACCGCGGCCAGCGCCTCGGGGAGGGTGAAGCGACCGGCGTAGAGGGCCTTGCCCACGATCGCGCCCTCGACGCCCTCGGGCACCAGCGTCGCGATGGCCTCGAGGTCGGCCACGGAGGACACCCCGCCGGACGCCACCACCGGCGCTCCGGTGACCGAGCACACCTGGGAGAGCATCTCGAGGTTCGGACCGTTGAGCATGCCGTCCTTGGAGACGTCGGTGACGACGTACCGCGCACACCCGTCCTTGTCGAGGCGCTCCAGCACCTCCCACAGGTTGCCCCCGTCGGACACCCACCCGCGGCCACGGAGTCGGGGCTCGCCGTCGACCACACGGACGTCAAGCCCCACCGCGATGCGGTC
The DNA here is from genome assembly GCF_014145125.1 of Dietzia sp. CQ4. Taxonomy (NCBI): domain Bacteria; kingdom Bacillati; phylum Actinomycetota; class Actinomycetes; order Mycobacteriales; family Dietziaceae; genus Dietzia; species Dietzia sp. CQ4. The sequence continues at coordinate 10,618 of NZ_JAALDZ010000047.1, forward strand.
CCCGTGCCGGGCGATCGCGGAGGCGCACCACTCCGGGTTCTCCAGGGCGGCGGTCCCCAGGTTGACCCGGGCGCAGCCGGTCGCGAGGGCGGCCTCCAGCGAGTCGTCGTCGCGGATCCCCCCGGACATCTCGACCTTGACGTCGAGCGCGCCGACCACCTCGGCCAGGAGGTCGCGGTTGGTCCCGCGTCCGAAGGCGGCGTCGAGATCCACCAGGTGGACCCACTCGGCCCCGTCCCGCTGCCACTGCATCGCGGCCTCGAGCGGAGATCCGTACGAGGTCTCGGTCCCGGCCTCCCCCTGCACCAGACGGACGGCCTGCCCGTCGGCGACGTCCACGGCGGGCAGGAGTTCGAGGTAAGAAGCGTTGGTCACGGGCATCAGCGTAGTCCGTCCGCCCGGGGGTGCTCCCCATCGCCCTCGGCCGGTTCCGACGGCTCCCCGGGGTGTACGCCGGAGTCGACCCCGACCTCGACGGCGGGCTCGTCCCCGTACTCGGCACGGATCGCCCGATCGGTGATGCGGGTGGACACGACCCCCATGGCCACGACCGTCAGGACCACCCCGACCAGCGCCACGACCGCCCGGCCCACCGGCGGCAGCGGGAGCAGCGCCACCGCCAGGGCCGTCAGCCCCAGGGAGAGGACCCCCGCCCCGGAGACCCCCAACGCCAGTAGCGCGAACGACACGGGCGCCGGGCGACCCCGGCGGTCAGCCAAGGGATCTGATCCAGTTCTCGAGCAGCTGCAGTCCGGCGTCGCCCGACTTCTCGGGGTGGAACTGGGTGGCGGACAGGGGCCCGTTCTCCACGGCGGCGACGAATCTCGTGCCGTGCCGGGCCCAGGTGACATCCGGCGGGGTCAGGTGGTCGGACGGTTCCATCTCCCACCGCTGCACCCCGTAGGAGTGGACGAAGTAGAAGCGCTCGTCGGCGGGCATGCCGGCGAACAGGACGCTTCGCCCGGGCGCCTCGACGGTGTTCCACCCCATGTGCGGCAGCACCGGTGCCTCCAGCCGCTCGACCACCCCGGGCCACTCGCCGCAGCCCGCCGCCCCGGAATCGGCGTGCTCGCCGTCCGAGAACTCCGTTCCACGCTCGAACATCACCTGCATACCCACACAGATCCCCAGGACGGGGCGACCGCCGGCGAGACGCTCGCCGATGATCCGCGGCCCCTTGACCGCCCGGAGACCCTCCATGCACGCCGCGAACGCACCGACCCCCGGGACCACGAGCGCGTCCGCCTCGGTGGCGACCCGGTGGTCCGAGGTGAGCTCGACCCGGGCGCCGACACGCTCCAGCGCGCGATGGGCCGAGCGGAGATTGCCCGAGCCGTAGTCGAGGAGCGCCACCCGCGGGGCCGATGAGGTCATGGGCTCACTTTATCGTCCGTGGCGGGCGAGGTCAGATCACGCGTCGGCCGGGTGCGCCGGGCGCCCACCGCCGCGGGACCGCCGACGAGCAGCACCACGCCGGCCGCGACCGTGAACAGGACGACATATCCGAAACCGGCGACGCCACCCATGACCACCGACCCGAGACCCGTGCCCGCGTCGAAGGAGATGTTCCACGAGGCGGACGCGGTCCCCAGGCGCGAGCGCGGCATCCGCTCGAACGAGGCGACGAGCGCCTCGTTCTGCACGGCGCCGAACCCGAGTCCGAACACCACGGTCGGGGCGATGAACCACCACGGGTTCGCCGACACCGAGAGCAGGCCGGCGATACCGGCCATGCCGAGCGCCGAGACCGCCAGTCCGGGCCAGACCAGGGCGCCGGGGCCGCGCCGGTCGGAGACGAGTCCCGCGAAGGTGCGCCCGACGATCACGCCCACCCCCAGCAATCCGAGCCCGACCCCCGCGACGACCGCGCCGCTGCCCGAGACGATCGAGTCCAGGGCGGGCGAGAGGAACGACGCGGCGGCGCCGTACGGCAGCGACACCGCCACCATGACCAGGAACGGCCCGGCGAGCAGGACGAGCATCGCCCGGCGGCCCAGTGCGGACGGGTCGGAAGGCCTGGCGGGAGCGGGGTGCACGTCGGGGAGTCGTGCCGCCGCGAGCAGTCCGACCACACCGAACGCCGTCGCGCTCCAGGCGACCGTGGCCAGACCGAAGACCTCCAGCAGCCACAGACCGACAGGCAGGAAGATGGCCTCGGAGATCCCCACCGCGAGGCCGATCAGCGAGGTGGCGCGGCCGAGCATCCCGGGTGGCGCGAGCTCGGCGACCAGTGCGGAGCCGGCGACCGTCATCATGCCGAAGCCCGCCCCACGCACGCCGCTGACCGCCAGCACCGCGAACGGCCCGTCGAACAGGGCGAGCAGTCCCGAGGGCAGGCCGAGGAGCGCGCTGCCGATCGCGAGCACCCAACGGTAGCCGATCGCCGCGGTGATCCTCGGGGTGAGCAGTTGGACCAGCACGGTGACCGTCATGAACACACCGGTGGTCGCACCGGCGACCAGCTCGTTGCCCCCGCCCCGGACCACGGCGAGGGGCACCACGGGCAGGAGCAGCGAGAAGCCACCGAAGGCGAGGAGCACCAGGACGAACGCCGCCGGCACACCGGGGGTCCGGGACAGCTGTGCGAACGCGCCCGGCTTCGTGACCCCCGCGGTCACTTCGCCATCACAGAGCGCCCTTGGTCGAGGGGATCCCGCTGATCCGCGGATCCGGCTCGACCGCGGCGCGCAGCGCCCGGGCGACGGCCTTGTACTCCGCCTCGGTGATGTGGTGGGGGTCGCGCCCGTAGTGCACGCGGACGTGCAGCGCGATGCGGGCGTGCGACGCGAGGGTCTCGAACACGTGCCGGTTGAGCACGGTGCCGTACGGCGCGCTGTCGTGGCCCACGACGACGTAGCCGATCATGACGTCGGGCTCCCCCGTGTGGACGCAGTACGGGCGCCCGGAGACGTCGACGACCGCCTCGGCGAGCGTCTCGTCCATCGGGATCGAGCACTGACCGAAGCGGCGGATGCCCCGCTTGTCGCCCAGTGCCTTCCCGAGCGCCTGGCCCAGAACGATGGCGGTGTCCTCGACGGTGTGGTGCGCCTCGATCTCGACGTCGCCCGTCGCGCGGACCGTGAGGTCGAACGCTCCGTGCTGGCCGAACGCGGTGAGCATGTGATCGAAGAACGGGACGCCGGTGGCGATCTCCGTCCGGCCGGTGCCGTCGAGGTCGATCTCGACGACGATCGACGACTCCCTGGTGGTGCGCTCGACGCGACCGACGCGTCCGCCCTGCTCGCTCATCGTCTCTCCCTCGTCGTGGTGATCTCTGTTCCCGCCAACTCGGCGCTCACCTGCAGCAGCCGGTGGTTCTCGCTCTCCAGCCCGATGGTCGCACGAAGACGGCCGGGGATGCCCACGTCGCGGATGAGCACGCCCGCGTCGAGGTAGCGCCGCCACGCGCGGGGCGCGTCCACGAAGGGCCCGTAGAGCACGAAGTTGGCCTCGCTGGGCAGCACGTCGTAGCCGAGCGACTCGAGCCCCGCGGTGACGCGCTTGCGCTCCTCGGCCAGCAGGGCGACCGACGCCAGGGTCTCCTCGGCGTGACGCAGCGCGGCCGCGGCGGCGGCCTGCGCGATCACCGACAGGTGGTACGGCAGACGGACGAGCAGCACGGCGTCGACGAACGAGGGGTCGGCCGCGAAGTAGCCGAGCCGCCCGCCGGCGAACGCGAAGGCCTTGCTCATGGTCCGCGAGACGACCAGCTTCGCCGGGAACTCGGCCAGCAGCGTGCACGCGCTCGGCGACGGGGAGAACTCCGCGTACGCCTCGTCGACCACGACGATCCCCGGTGCCGCGTCGATCAGCCGCCGCAGGTCGTCCAGCTCGATCACGTGGCCCGTCGGATTGTTGGGCGTGGTGAGGAAGACGACGTCGGGGCGGTGCCCGGCGATCGCCGCCAGCGCGGCCTCGACGTCGATCGCCAGGTTCGCGCCCCGGTCGACCGGGATCCACTCGGTGTCCGTGCCCGCGGCGAGGATCGGGTGCATGGAGTAGCTGGGGACGAATCCCATCGCACTGCGACCGGGTCCGCCGAAGGCCTGCAGCAACTGCTGGAGGATCTCGTTGGAGCCGTTGGCCGCCCACACCATGTCCACGTCCAGCTCCACCCCGGTCTGCCGCGTGAGGTAGGCGGCGAGGTCGGTGCGCAGGTCGACGGCGTCCCGGTCCGGGTAGCGGTTGAGGTCGGCCGCCGCCGCGGAGACCGCGGCGGCGATGTCGGCGACCAGCGCCGCACTGGGCGGGTGCGGGTTCTCGTTGGTGTTGAGCTGCACCGGCACCTCGAGTTGCGGGGCTCCGTAGGCGCTCTTGCCGCGCAGGTTCTCGCGCAGTGGCAGCGCGTCCAGGCCGACTCCGGGCCGGGGGGTGTCGGTCACTGGTCCTCCTCCTCGGCGGTGAGGTCCTCGAAGCGGGCCCGGACGGCCTCGCCGTGGGCCGGGAGACCCTCGGCGTCGGCGAGCGCGACGACGGTCGGGGCGATCTCCTTGAGCGCCGCGCGGTCGTAGTCGATGACGTGGATACCGCGCAGGAAGGTCTGCACACTCAGCCCGGACGAGTGACGGGCGGTGCCCGACGTGGGCAGGACGTGGTTCGAGCCCGCCGCGTAGTCGCCGAGCGGGACCGGGGAGTAGGCGCCCACGAAGATCGCCCCGGCGTTGCGTACCCGGGCGGCATCGGCGGCGGAGTCGCGGGTCTGCACCTCCAGGTGCTCGGCCGCGTACGCGTCCACCACGCGCAGGCCGGCGTCGATGTCGTCCACCAGGACGATGCCCGACTGCGGGCCCTCGAGCGCGTCGCGCACGCGGCCCGAGTTGAGGGTGACGGTGTAGCGGGCCTCGACCTCCCGCGCGACGGCGTCGGCGAGCTGCTCGGAATCGGTGACCAGAACGCTCGCCGCATTGGGGTCGTGCTCGGCCTGGCTGATGAGGTCGTAGGCGATGTGGACCGGGTCGGCCGTGTGGTCGGCCAGGACGGCGATCTCCGTGGGACCGGCCTCCGAATCGATCCCCACGACGCTGCGGCACAGTCGCTTGGCGGCGGTGACGTAGACGTTACCGGGGCCGGTGACCATGTCGACGGGCTCGAGCTCGCGTCCGTCGGTGTCCTCGCCGCCGTGGGCGAGCAGGGCCACGGCCTGGGCGCCTCCGACGGCCCAGACCTCGTCGACCCCGAGCAGAGCACACGCGCCGAGGATGGTGGGGTGGGGCCAGCCACCGGAGTCGGCCTGGGGCGGGGAGGCCACCACGAGTGAACCGACCCCAGCGACCTGTGCCGGCACGACGTTCATGATGACGCTCGACGGGTACACGGCCTTGCCGCCGGGAACGTAGAGGCCCACCCGCTCGACGGGAACCCACTTCTCGGTGACGAAGCCGCCGGCGGCGACCTCGGTCACGGTGTCCGAGCGCCGCTGTCCGGAGTGGACGATCCTCGCGCGGCGGATGGCCTCGACCAGGGCCGCGCGCACGTCAGGGTCGAGGGCCTCGCCGGCCTCGGTGATGACCTCGGCGGGGACCCGCACCGAGGTGGGCCGCACCCGATCGAACTTCTCGCCGTAGTCGAGCGCGGCGGAGGCCCCGTGCTCCCGGATCGCCTCGACCACCGGGCGGACGGTGTCGACGACGGAGTCGACGTCGGCGGCGCCTCGCGGGAGTGTGCGACGCAGCTCGGCGGTACCGAGGGTGCGACCGCGCAGGTCGATGCGGGAGAGCATGGTGTGGCCTTTCCTTTGATCACGGGACGTCGAGCAACCGGCCGACGGCCGCGAACCAGTCTAGGTGCGCCCGGGCCCGGGCCCGTCCCATGCCACCCTCGCGGGTGTTGTGGACCCGGTCGGGCGCACCCTCCGGCCGCTCACGCGCAGCAGGCGCCACCCCCGGAGTCGGCGCCGGCCTCGTCGTCGTCGTTCCTGTTGCTGTCACCCGCTACCGGCGACGTCCCGAACGTCTCCGAGTCGGACAGGACCGTGTAGATCTCCCACCGCTCGCCTCCCGGGCCGGTGACCCACACCTTGTCCTGGGTGGCGAAGCAGCAGGTCGTGCCGATCTCCTCGTCGGTGAACAGGCCGGCGTCGGTCAGTCGCGCGATCTCGCCGTGGACCTGCTCGCTGGACTCGACCTCGACGCCCAGGTGGTTGAGCGAGCCTCCCTGGCCCGGGTTCTCGAGCAGGACAAGCTTGAGGGGCGGCTGCTCCACCACGAAGTTGGCGTAGCCGGGCTTGCGCTTGGCGGGCTCGACGCGCAGCAGCGTCGAGTAGAACCGGACGGCCTCGTCGACGTCGTCGACATTGAGGGCGAGTTGCACACGGGACATGGTCGGAACCTCCACCTCTGAGATGAATATCGAATTTGTTGCACCGCCCAGAGAACCAGCCTTTTCGATATTCGTCAAGAACCCGCGCTACACTCGCGGACATGCCCAAGGCCCTGCCCCTCCTCGACGTCAGCTCGCCGGTCTGCTGCGCGCCCGTATCGGCGGGGCCGATCGGCCACGAGGACGCCGTGGAGATCGCGCTGCGTCTCAAGGCCCTCGCCGACCCGGTCCGGATCCGGCTGCTGTCGCTCCTGCTCACCAGTGACGACGGCGAGGTCCGCACAGGAGATCTGGCCGTCGCGACCGGCGTCGCGGAGTCGACCACCTCCCATCACCTGGGCCGGCTCCGCGAGGCCGGGATGATCGAGTCGGAGCGGCGCGGGATGAGCGTGTTCCACCGTGCCCGGGGGTCCGCGATCGACGCCCTGCGTGCCGCGCTCGACCCGAACTGCTGCACCTAGCCGGACCGGACCGCCCCGTCCACCAGATGCATGCGTGCGTCACATCGCGCCGCCACCCCCTCGTCGTGGGTGACGAGCATCAGCGCCACGTCGAACTCCCGCGCCGTGCCCAGGAGCAGATCCACCACGACGGCGCCCGACTCCGAGTCCAGGGCGCTGGTCGGCTCGTCCGCCAGAAGCATCGACGGACCGTGGACCAGCGCTCGTGCGACGGCCACCCGTTGGCGCTGACCCCCCGACAGTGCTCCCACCGGCCGACCGGCCATCGAACCGAGGCCCACCCTGTCGAGCAACTCATCGGCACGCTCACGTACCTCGGCGCGGCGGGCCCGCGACGGCCGCCCGCCGAGCCACCCCATGGCCTCGAGTTGCTCGCGCGCGGTGAGGGACTCGACCAGGTTGGACTGTTGGAAGACGATGCCGATCTCCGTCCGGCGCAGCTCGGCCGCCCGTCGAGCACTCACCGCCGCCAGGTCCACCTCGCCGTCGCGGGTCGCCAACCACACGTGGCCGGAATCCGGCGGGGTGAGCGTGGCCGCGGCGGCCAGCAGGCTGGACTTGCCCGAGCCGGAGGGTCCGGTCACCGCGAGACTGCGGCCGCGGTCGATCCGGCACGAGACGTGGTCCACGGCGGTGAGCCGGCCGTCGCCGTCGGGGTAGGTCAGGACGACGTCCTCCATCCGCAACCCGGCGGTCGCGGTGGGGTCGAGGTCAGCGGCGCCGTTAACGGTGGCATGGGACATGGGGTTCTCCTGGAGAGGTAGAGGGTGTGACGACGAGGTCGCGCAGTCGCGGTGTGGACTCCGGATCACCGGAGCGCACCGAGGGCGGTGGAGGGGTCCGCGGAGACGACGGGGCGCAGAGAGACGGCGGCTCCGGCCAGCCCGAGGACCGCCAGGAGGAGGGCGGGGAGCACGGTGGTGGCGGGTGAGACGACGTAGGGCACCGCCCCTGGCGCGACCACCCCGAACAGCGCGGCGATCCCCACGCCGCCTCCGATGCCCACCGCCAGGACGATCGTCGCCTGGCCGACGGAGTCGCGCACCACCGCGGCTGTGGACGCACCCAGGGCCTTGAGCACCGCGACGTCACGGCGGCGCTGCATCCCCCAGACAGCGAAGAACGCTCCCACGACCAGTGCGGTGACCGCCAGCAGCATGTACGTCATGGTGTTCAGCGAGGTGTTCTCGGCGCGGTGTGAGGGCAGCGAGGACACCAGGCCCCCGGGGTCCACCGTCGTCAGACCGGGCTGGGCCGCCGGGCCCCCGGACGCCCCCGGCCCCTCGGATGAGACGGCGACGGTGGTGGCCGCCCCACCACGCGGTGCGAGCTCGCGCCACGTCGCCAGGTCGGTGACGACGACGGGGGTGTGCGAATGCCACAGGTCGCCGACCCCTCCGGTGACGCGCAGAGTGCTGCCGTCGACCCTGAGCTCGGTCGCGCCGGCACCCACCTCGTCGTCGACGCCTGTAGAGGTCAGGACCTCCCCCGATGCCGGCGGCGTCAACGATCCCACGGGGCCGCCGAGACCCACGGCGACGGCCGAGGCGCCGGTCTCGGTCCCGTCGTCCACGCGGATGCGGGCAACGCCCAGGGGGACGGCTGAGGGGTCGGCTGCGGTCACCCGGTCCAGCTGCTCGCCGGTGAGGGACGCGCGATCGAGGTCCACGGCACCGTCCTCGTCGGCCGGTAGGACGAAGGTCGAGTCCCCGCTGCCCAGGGCCCGCAGCGCGGACACACTCTGGTGCGCCAGACCCGCGGTGAGCCCGAGCAGGCCGGCGACCAGTACGGACAGCAGCAGTACGACGCCCGTGATGAGCGCGAAGCGGCCCCGCGCGGTGCGCAGGTCGCGGAGTGCGAAGAACATGGGGGTCCTCTCGTGGTGGTATGCGTCCAGGTTCGTCGCCGGCCGGGTCTCCCGAATCGCCCGAGCGGATGGTCTCGCGCACCCGGACGGTCGATCGCCGCATCCATCCTTCGATGGATGCCCGGGGCGACGGCAACGGCTAGCGTCGACCGGGTGACCGGCCCTTCCCGCCCCCGCGCGAGCGCAGAGCTGCCTCCCGAGTCGGCCGCGGTGCGCGCGGTCTTCACCCAGCTCCAGGTGGCCCTGCACACCCTCGTGGCGGCCCTGCTCGCGTTCACGCTGGTCAGCGCGCACCGGGACACCGCGGGCGAACCGGACCTCGTGGCGGTGGCGGCCGCGGTCGGATTCACCGTCGTGTACCTGGCGGGGACCGTGTGGGACCACCTGCACGGGACCGGCCGGACCACGAGGCTGTGGTGGCTCGCCGCGGTGTTGGCGCTGTGGTCGGTCCTGGTGGTCCGGGTGCCGGAGGCCGCCTACCTGGCGTTCCCGCTGTTCTTCCTGGCCCAGTTCCTCCTGCCCGTGTGGGCCGGGGTCGCGGCGGTCGCGGCACTCGCCACCGTGGCGGTGGTGGCTCTGGGGATGCACGGGGGGTTCACCCCCGCCGGGGTCGTGGGCCCCGCGGTGGGGGCGCTCGTCGCGGTGGGCCTGGGCACCGGTGTCCGGGCGCTCGACCGGGAGTCCCGGGCACGGCGGGAGGTGATCGCCGAGCTGGTCAGGACCCGTTCCGAGCTGGCTCGACACCAGCGCGAGGTGGGCCGCGAAGCCGAACGGGCCCGCCTTGCCGGCGAGATCCATGACACCGTCGCCCAGGGGCTCGCGAGCATCGGGATGTTGCTGCACGCCGTCGAGCGCGCGGACCCCTCGCACCCGGCCGTCGACCAGACCCGCCTCGCGCGAGAGGTGGCC
>NZ_JAALDZ010000048.1:0-7954 GCF_014145125.1 Dietzia sp. CQ4
GATCCCCGCGGCGAACGGGTGCGTGGCGTCCACGACCACGCGGACCCCGTGCGTGGAGAGGTGGTCGCGGAGCCCCTCGACCCCGCCGAAGCCGCCGATCCGGACCCGGCCCACGGGCAATCGCGGACGCGCCACCCTTCCCGCCAGGGACGAGCAGAACTCGTGACCCGCGTCCTGCAGCAGTCTCGCCAGCTCCCGCGCCTCGGCGGTCCCACCCAGGACGAGGATCACCGCTCCGACCCCGGCGGCAGGGACGGCATCTCCGGCGCGCCCTCGCGGGCCAGCTCCAGCAGGGCGTCCAGGTCGAGGTGCTCCTCCGCCAGATCACCCAGCAGGTCCAGTCGCCTCTCGCGTGCGGCGGCGAAGTCCACACCGGAGGGTTCGCGGACCCGGCCGACACGGGCCGCCACCTCCGCGAGGTAGGCCTGACGGAACCCGTCGGACTCGAGGCTCCCGTGCCACATGGTGCCCGCCACACCGTCGCGCCTCGCACCCCCGAGGAACTCGGGGTCCGCGCCGAGGCCGATCCGCCCGTGGTGGATCTCGTACCCGGCCGCCGCCTGACCGAGCGCCTCCCCGGTGGGCAGCCGCAGGACCTTCTCCGGCCCGAACTCCGTCTCCACGTCCAGCAGCCCGAGCCCGTCGACCTCCGCGCCCTCGGGACCCTCCACCCCCTCCGGGTCCCGGACGAGTCGGCCGAGCATCTGGAAGCCACCGCAGATGCCGAACACCGACCCCCCGGCGTGGGCGTGGTCGATCACCGCGCGGTCCAGACCGCGGGAGCGGAGCCAGGCCAGGTCGTCGATCGTCGCGCGCGTGCCGGGCAGGACCACCAGGTCCGCGCCCCGGACGGTCCGGGGGTCGGTGACGAACTCCACGTCGACGTCCGGCTCCAGCCCCAGCGCGTCGACATCGGTGAAGTTGCTGATCCGGGGCAGCCGGATCACGGCGACCCGCAACGCCCGGCCGGCGTCGGCGCGGCGACCGCCGATGTCCAGCGCGTCCTCGGAGTCGAGCCACACGTCGGGGCTCCAGGGCAGCACTCCGTGGACCCGCCGTCCGGTGAGCGCCTCGAGGTGGTCCAGCCCCGGTCCGAGGAGCGAGGGGTCACCGCGGAACTTGTTGACGACGAAGCCTGCGACGAGCCGCTGGTCGGCGGCATCCAGGAGTGCCACCGTGCCGTACATCGCGGCGAAGACCCCGCCGCGGTCGATATCGCCCACCACGACCACCGGCATGTCGGCGTGACGGGCCAGGCCCATGTTGACGTAGTCACCGGCACGGAGGTTGATCTCGGCAGGACTGCCCGCGCCCTCGCACAGCACCAGGTCGATCCGGTCGGCCAGGTCGTCGTATGCGGCATGGGCGGCGGTGGCCAGATGCACGCGACCGTCGACGAAGTCCCTGGACGAGACCGTCCCGGCGGGGCGGCCCATCACCACCACGTGGCTGCGCCGGTCGCCGCCCGGCTTGAGCAGCACCGGGTTCATCGCCACCTCGGGCTCGGCGCGTGCCGCGAGGGCCTGGATCCACTGCGCGCGCCCGATCTCCCCGAAGCCCGCCGGCCCCCGGACGACCATCGAGTTGTTGGACATGTTCTGCGCCTTGAACGGCGCGACCCTGATGCCCCGCCGGACGAACGCCCGGCACAGCGCCGTCACCACCACGCTCTTGCCGGCATCCGACGTGGTGCCGGCGACGAGGAGGGAGGCTGCCATGGGGATCGATCCTAGCCGCGCCCTCCCTCACCCCCGCCGAGGTGCTCCGCCGAGGGGCCGACAGGCCGCGACGGTGAGGGGGACCCCACGTTCCTGCTGGTCACACGCCCGCCAAATGCCCAGCTCAGAACGTATTTGAGATCACTGCGGACAAATGCGCTCCGGCGGTTCGCAATATGGCACGCTCGGCCTCGTGCAGTTGTCCAGGTTCTCCGATCTCGCGCTCCGCGCCCTCATGCGTCTCGCCGTGGCCGACGGGCGCGGGGACCGGATGACCGCCGGGGGAATCGCCGAGTCGGTGAACGCGTCGACGAGCCACGTGGCCAAGACCGTCTCCCGGCTCGTGGAGCTCGGCCTCGTCGAGTCCCGGCGGGGCCGGGGCGGTGGTCTCGCGATCACCGAGGCCGGTCGTCAGGCGTCCGTCGGGCGGCTGCTGCGTGAACTCGAGGGACCCGGCGAGGTGGTGCAGTGCGAGGGCCCGGCGCCCTGCCCGCTGGCCGGCAACTGCAGCCTCCGCCGAGCCCTGGCCGAGGCTCGCGAGGCGTTCTTCGCCGCCCTCGATCCACTCACCGTCTCGGGCATCGTCCACACCCCGACCCGGCAGGTCCTGCTCAGCCTGGGACCCGCCCCCTGACCGGTCGGCGACCACCGACCCACACCCCCTCGACGCCCGGCACCCCAGGTGCCCGGGTGACCCCGTCGCGCCCACTGAAGGAGATCCGCATGACCACGTCGCTCACCTCACTCGAGACGATCCTCGCCCATCCGCGGGAGCTCTCGCCGCACCACGTCCCGATCATCCGCGACACGCTCCCGGTCATCGGGGCGCACATCGACGAGATCACCCCGGTGTTCTACCGCACGATGTTCGGCAACCACCCCGAGCTCCTGCGCGACACCTTCAACCGCGGCAACCAGAAGCTGGGCGCCCAGCAGCGCGCGCTCGCCGCCTCCATCGCCACCTTCGCGACGCTGCTGGTGGACGGGAAGAGCCCCGTCGACATGCTGGCCCGGATCGGCCACAAGCACGCGAGCCTCGGGATCACCGCCGACCAGTACCAGGTGGTCCACGACAACCTCTTCGACGCGATCGTCCAGGTGCTGGGCGAGGCGATCACCCCGGAGATCGCGGCCGCGTGGGACGAGGTGTACTGGATCATGGCGGGCGTCCTCGTGGACTTCGAGAACGCCCTCTACGCCGAGGCCCGGGTCGAGCCGGGAGACGTCTTCCGGACCGCCGTCGTCCTGGCCCGGGAGGACGTCACCGATTCCGTCACCGTGGTGACCCTCGGCGGTCCCGACGGTGGCGACCTGCCGGACTTCCGACCCGGCCAGTACACCTCCGTCGGCGTGGTGCTGCCCGACGGCGCGCGCCAGTTGCGTCAGTACTCGCTGTCGGCGGCGCCGGGGTCGGGCACGTGGCGGATCGGCATCCGCCGGGTCGACGCGGTCTCCGGTGGCGCGGGTCCGTGCCCCGCCGGTGAGGTCTCCGGGTGGCTGCACGCCCACGCCCGGGTCGGCACCACGCTCCAGGTCACGCTGCCGTTCGGTGACCTGGTCCTGGACGCCGCGGGAACCGGGTCGGGCCCGGACGCGGCACCGGTCGTCCTGTGCTCGGCCGGGATCGGCATCACCCCGATGCTCGGCATGATCGCTCACCTGTCGGCGACCGACGATCCCCGGCGCGTGCTGATCCTGCACGCGGACCGCTCGCCCGACCAGCACGTTCTGGCCGAGGAGGTCGCCGGCGAGTCCTCACTGCTCGCCGATGCCGAGGTGCACACCTGGTACGAGCACGGCGCGGACGCGGCCTCCGGACCCGGGACGGTCCACCCGGGCCTCATGGACCCGGCCTCCGTCGGACTCCCGGCGGACGCACACGTCTTCCTGTGTGGCTCCACCGGCTTCCTCCAGTCGATGCGCCCGACGTTCCTCGAGGCCGGGGTGCCCGAACACCGGATTCACGCCGAGCTCTTCGCCCCCAACGACTGGCTGGTCTAGTCCCGCGCGCCGGGCGGCACCCGGGTCACTCCGGCAGCGCGTCCAGTCCGGCACCCTCGAGGGTCCGGCGGCCGCGTTCGGAGGTCACGAGCTCGCGGAAACGGTCGGCCGCCACCCGTTCGGCCTCGCCCCCGGGCCCGCTCTCCCCACTGGGGACGCGGGCCAGGACGTACCGGGTCGTTCCCGCCGACCGCATCAGGTCCCGCTCGCGACCCTCGGGACTGACGGGCGCCACCCACCCGTGCGAGCTCGCGACGTCAGTGCGGTAGACGATCCCGACGTCCATCTCGTTGTCCGCGAGCCGGACACTGAGCGCGCGGGACCCGTCCTCCCATGTGACGTCCGTGGGCTCCACCGCCGCGGCGGCGAGCACCTTCTCGGTCGCTTTGCCACACGGGGTGTCCGGCGCACACAGGCCCACGCGCAGGTCCGGGCGGGACAGGTCGCCCAGTCCGCGCACGCGGAGGGGGTTCCCGGACGGCACCGCCACGACCACGTGGTTCCGGGCGAAGATCTGCGGTTCCGCGGCGGCTCCCTGTGCCACGGCGAGGTCCATCACCTCCTCGCTCGCGGAGGCGAAGACGTTGAGGTCCGTGCGGTCGGACAGCCCCTCGGCGATCTCGTCCGACCGCCCCAGTTCGAGGTGGACCCGGACCCCGGGATTCTCCTCCTCGAAGATCTGGATGAGGTCGGTGAACGCGACGGACAACGACGGCGCGGCGGCCACGCCGAGCGAGACGGTCGCGGTGGCCTCCGGTTCCTCGGTCGCACACGCGAACCCGGAGCACACCAGGGCCACGCCCACCACCGCGATCCCCTGACGCCGACCCACCGGTCAACCCCCGGCGAAGGGGGGCAGGATGTCGATCACGGAGACCCCGTCGATCGAGGCGAGGGGGTCTCGCGTGGTCTCCTCGCCGATGAGGAAGGACGACACCGTGACGATGCTGGCCAACGGCTCACCATGCCTCTCGCAGACTTCCCGGGCCAGTTCACCGATGGTCGTCGCGTCCGTGTGGAGGCGCTCGCGGGCGGTGCCGGCCGCGTCCTCGGCCGCCGCGTAGTACCCCACGGTGATCATTCTCGATGTCCTGCTCACGGTGTCGACTCTAGCCCCTGCCCCCGACGCGCCGCCGCCACTTTCGGTGACACGTCATCCGCCTATGGCGCCCATCGACCGGCGCGGCCGGTGGAACGCCGTCCCACCGATGCCGTGCCCGGCCTGCTTACCCCACATCGCCCCGCGCCACACCCGGGCGATCTCCGCGTCCTGCGCCCCGGAGCGCAACACACCCAACACGTCGGTCTCGTCATCACTGAACAAGCAGGATCTCACGGTCCCCTCGGCGGTCAGCCGCGTCCGGTCACAGGCCGCGCAGAAGTTGCGGGTGACGGTGGCGATCACCCCGACGTGGGCCGGGGACCCCGCCACCGAGCGTCCGGCCACCTCCCACAGTTCGGCCGGGGCGGACGGGTCCTCGCGACCGGCGGGCACCAGGTCGAAGCGCGCGCCCAACACGTCGAGCAGCTCCTGCGCCGTGACCATCTCGACCCTGGACCAGGTGTTGTCGGCGTCGAGCGGCATCTCCTCGATGAACCGCAGCTGCACGCCCTCCTCCAGGGCCCATTCCAGCAGGTCGGGAGCCCCCGGCAGGGTGGCCCGCATCGGCACGGCGTTGACCTTGACCGGGGCGAGTCCCGCCTCGACCGCGGCACGGACCCCGCGGAGCACCGACGGCAGCCGGTCGCGACGGGTGAGCTCGGCGAACTCGAGGCGGTTGACCGTGTCCAGGGAGATGTTGATCCGGTCGAGCCCGGCCTCGACCAGTGCGCCCACCCGGTGCTCGAGGCCCACGCCGTTGGTGGTGAGGGCGATCGGAAGGTCAGGGCACGCCGCCCGGGTCCCGGCGACGATCCTCTCGAGGTCCTGCCGCATCAGGGGTTCGCCGCCGGTGAAGCGCACCTCGCGGACCCCGAGGTCGTGATGCGCCAGCGTGACCAGCCGGATCACCTCGTCGGTGGTCATGCGTGCGGCCTCCGGGATGGGCGGCAGCCCCTCCTCCGGCATGCAGTACGTGCAGCGCAGGGAGCACTTCTCCGTCAGCGAGACGCGCAGGTCCCGCCCGGTGCGACCGAAGGTGTCGATGAGCAACGGGGTGGCCGGCCGCGCGCCGTCGGGGCGCGGCCGAGGGCTCGGGATGTCGGTCGCGGTCACGCGCACCTCCGATCTGCCGGGCGTTCTGGTCGAGTGTAGGCGCGTGAGCGCCACCCCGCCGTCTACCTCTCCGGCACCTCCACCTCCGGGTTCGGCCCGAGGAGGGTGAGCTCGTGGATCTCGTCGCGCTCGGCCTGCGCTCTCAACTGCGGCGCGATCAGCCGGGCGAGGTGGTACCCCAGCACCACCACGAGGGTGCCGAGCGCGATCCCGCCGAGCTGGAAGTCGTCCGTCACGGTCAGGGTCGTGTCGCCCACGGCGATCACCACGCCCGCCGCCACCGGGACCAGGTTGAGCGGGTTGCCGAAGTCGACCCGGTTCTCCTTCCAGATCTTCGCCCCGAGCAGGCCGATCATCCCGTAGAGCACCACGGTGATCCCGCCCAGCACGCCGCCGGGCGTCGCCGAGATCACCGCGCCCAGCTTGGGCGAGCAGCCCAGGAGGATCGCGGTCAGCGCCGCCACCACGTACGCGGCGGTGGAGTAGACCTTGGTCGCGGCCATCACCCCGATGTTCTCGGCGTACGTCGTCGTCGCCGATCCGCCGAACGAGGTGGCCAGGACGGTGCCCGCACCGTCGGCGGCCAGGGCGCGGCCCATCAGGCCGTCGGTCTCGGTGCGCGTGATCTCGCCGATCGCCTTGACGTGACCCGCGTTCTCGGCGATCAGGGCGATGATCCCGGGGACGATCAGCAGCACGAACGCCAGGGAGAAGTCGGGCGCGTGGATGCCCACCACGCCCGCGGCCTCGTCGGTCATGGGCGGCAAGCCGAGCCACGGCGCGTCCCCGACGCCCGACCAGTCCACCCGCAGGTGCTCGGTCACCTCGCCGGCGGTGGCGCTGAACGAGGTGATCGGACCGGTCACCAGGTCGAGCACCCAGGACAGGACGTAGCCGAAGATCAGCGCGAGGAAGATCGCGATCCGGCCGGCGAAGCCCTTCAGACCCACCGTCATCAGGATCAGCGCGACCATCACCGTCAGCGCCACCCACTGGTCCTGCGGCCAGTAGGTCTCGGCCACCACGGGTGCCAGGTTGAAGCCCAGCAGCATCACCACGGCGCCGGTGACGACCGGGGGCAGCACGGCGGTGACCACGCGCCCGCCCACCACGTGCACGATGACGCCGACCACGGCGAGGGTCGCACCCGCCACCAGCATCGCGCCGGTGACCTCCGCACTCGTGCCGCCCTGCGCGCGGATCGCCGCGACCGCCCCGACGAACGCCACCGAGGTGCCCAGGTAGCTGGGGACCTGCCCCTTGACGATCGCCAGGAACAGCAGCGTGCACACGCCGGAGAAGAGGATCGCGAGCTGCGGGTTGAGCCCCATGATGATGGGGAAGACGAACGTGGCACCGAACATCGAGACCACGTGCTGGGCGCCGATGCCGATCGTCCGGGGCCAGCTCAGGCGCTCCATCGGGGCCACGACCTCGCCGGGCCTGATGTTCTTGCCGTCGCCGTGGACAGACCACAGCTTCCTCGAACCCCGCGCGCCGTCCGCCACCGTCTCCCCTTTATTTCCCCGCCTGCGCCCCGCGCGCGGACCGTAGGCACAGTACAACGCGATTACCGTGGGGGCATGGCCTCCCACCCCGACCGCCCGACCCACCCCGTATCCCGGCCGTCTCCCGCCGGGTACCGAGAGCTCCTCCGCACGCATCTCGCGCCGGTGCTGGAGCGGGCCGCCCAGAGCACGCGGTTGCCGGTCGTGGCGTGCGCGGACTCGGTGCTCGCACGGGATCTGCTCGCGCCGGTGGACCTCCCCCTGTTCGTGAACTCGCAGATGGACGGCTACGCGGTGCGGTCGGCCGACATCGCCGGGGCCGGTCCGGACTCGCCGGTGCGGCTCCGGGTGGTGGGGACGACCCACGCCGGTGACGGACCGGGGCCACAGGTCGACGACGACGAGGCCTGCAAGGTGATGACCGGTGCGCCGGTCCCCGAGGGGGCCGATTGTGTGGTCCCCGTGGAGGACACCTCCATCGGGGATCCCGCCGATCCCTCGGGCGGCCGACC
>NZ_JAALDZ010000049.1:0-16504 GCF_014145125.1 Dietzia sp. CQ4
CGGAGGTGGACCCCGCCCGCTGCGGGATCGTGCCGAACGGGGCGGGGGGAGATACGACGACGACGAGGCGGGCACCCGCGCGGACCAGCAGCCTCCCGCGGCGCCGACGGGCGTCCCCCTGCCCTCGGCGTCGGACCCGGTGCTCTGGCCGCAGCGCGAGGCGCTCAAGGCGGCACTGCAGTACCCGGGCCTGGCGGGACCGCTCTTCGACTCGCTCCCGGGCGAGTGCTACACCCATCCCGCCTACGCCCTGATCGCGGACGCGCTGTCCGCGGCCGGGGGGTGCGCCTCCGGCAAGAGCGGCGCGAACTGGGTGTCCGAGGTCTCCAGGGGCCTCGAGGACGACGGTCTGCAGCGGCTGGTGGGCCTCATGGCGGTCGAGACGCTCCGCGTGGCCGAGGACGCGCTGCCCCGCTACGTCTCCGGCGTGCTCGCCCGCCTACAGGAGGTGTGGGTGTCCGGCCAGATCGCCGACCTCAAGTCCAAGGTCCAGCGGATGAGTCCGGCGGCCGACCCGGAGGGGTACTCGGCGCTGTTCGGCGACCTCGTGGCGTTGGAGGAATACCGGCGCGGACTGCTCGAGCAGGCCGTGGGCGCCACGCCCGACATCACCTGACCCGGAGGCAGGATGTCGGGTGCGGGTCCGCACGGCCGCCTGCTCCCACGGGAGCATTGTGACAAGAAGCTTATAAATCCGGTACAGTCGCGCCTGACCCGTCGTCGATCTGTAATACCGGTCCAGGCGCGCGGGAACCCGACAACCCCGGATAGGTACACCATGCCCACGTCATCAGGTCGACTCCTCCTCCCCGCCGCGCTCGTCGCGTGCGGTATCTGCCTCGGAGCGTCCCCGGCGGCCTCCGCCGAGGGGTGGGACCAGGGGCCGGTCCGGTTCAGCGCATCCGGCAACGATCAGTGTCAGGTCGAGTTCACGATCATCAACCAGACGAACGGGTACTACGTCGTCGACTTCGCGGTGGACGGCGAGGACCCGACGTCGCTCGTGGGCGTGCCGGGGGTGTGGAGCCAGGCCGGGGTGTCCGTCCGGTCCAGGTTCTCCTTCAACAGCGTCGCGTACGACATCACGCGGGTGGTGGGACGTCTGGGGGTGCAGAACTCGGCCCCGGCGCCCCCCGTCTTCGCCCCGGGGGCGGCGCCCTACGTCACCGACCGGGACCCGATCACCACCACCAGGACCGTGGATCTGCTCGATCAACCACGTCTGCCGAACCGGTCCTCGGACACCCACACCGTGACCTACCAGGTCGTGGTCGGCCCCCAGTCCGTGGACAAGGGTTTCGATCCGGCCACGGGTCAGTTCGCCCTGCTCGAGACCGAGGTGTCCGGGTGCCAGACCGAGACCGTCTCGACGCTCTCCGTGCCGCCGAGCGCGGTCTCGGGAACGATGGTCGATCTCACCGTGCAGGTCGCCCCCTCGGCGGCCGCGGGCACGGTCCAGTTCTTCGCCGACGACGAACCGATCGGCGACCCGGTGGACGTCGTCGGCGGGTCCGCGACCCTGCCTCATGTCTTCTCCGAGATCGGCGACCACCTCATCACCGCCACGTTCACTCCGGCACCTGTCGCAGACGACTCCACGGACACCCCGTACGCATCGTCGACGGCGGGACCGGCGAGCATCACCGTCCAGGCTGAGCAGCCGGGCACCGGATCGCTGAGCCCGGGTTCGCTCACAGTCCTGTGCGGTGAGGACGCGAACGGGTCTTTTCACCCAGGGTCCCTGAGCTCGACGGGATCGGCGTCGACCGGGTCGCTCGGATCGATCTGTGATGCTCCGGGGAGTGCGGGATCGGCGGTCGAGATGGGTTCCCTGCCCGGGCCGGTTTCGTCGAGTTAGCCAGCCGACAGTCTCCTGAACTGGCGATTTGGTCCGATGGCCGCCCTCGCACTAAGGTGAGTTCTCGGTGTCCGACGTGCTCGTCGGTCGCCGGCAGCAATCCCCCATAGCTCAATTGGCAGAGCATTCGACTGTTAATCGAAGGGTTTCTGGTTCGAGTCCAGATGGGGGAGCAGTAGATCAGGCCAGAGGGAATACCCCTCTGGCCTGATCCGCATTTCGGGGTCAGCCGGGCTGGAGGGTTCGGAAGTCGCCGCGGTCGAAGTCGATGCGAAACCGCCTGGAGACGATCCGCCAGCCCGCCGGCGTCCTGGTCCACAGGTCGGAGTACTCGCCGAAGCACTCGTAGCTCAGGCCGGCCTGGTCTCCCGTCCCGAGGTGGAGCACCCGCGCGTACGTCAGACTCCTCGCCCGGTCCTCGGCGCCATCGAATGCGAGGTGCACCCTGTGGTTGCCCAGCAGGTGCTGGGAGGGGCCACAACCGCCGAGGTGGTCCCGCACCGTCCGGACGATCTGCTCACGACCGGCCGCCCCGTATCCGGTCGCGGACGCGGTGAACAGCTCTCCCAGCCCGTCCCAGTCGCGGGTGTCCAGAGCGGTGGCGATGTCTGCCAGCCGTTCGATGATCTGGTCCCTGTCACTAGTCATCCCCCTTTCGTAGCAGGGATCGCCGGGCGATCTCAGCCATCGTCGTTAACCTGGCGCCATGACCGACCCCGAAGTCACCCTCTCGACCGGTCGCGTCCGTGGCACCGAGCTCGGTGACGTCGTCCGCTTCTACGGCATCCCGTACGCCGAGGACCCGGTCGGCGAGCTGCGCTTCGCCTCCCCGGTCCGTAGAGCGCCGTGGGACGGGGTCCGTGATGCGACGAGGCCCGCCGCCACCGCCCAGAGGCTGAGGTTCGACCCGGACCCGGCGATCCCCGAGCCGATCGTCGCGGGCACCGACATCCTGCACGTGGACGTGTGGGCGCCGGCGACGGGTTCCGGGCACCCGGTGATGGTGTGGATCCACGGGGGCGGCTGGGAATCGGGGTCGTCCCATCAGCCGTGGTTCGACGGTTCGACCTTCGCCCGCCGGGGGATCATCGTGGTCTCGGTGGGCTACCGCCTGGGTGTCGAGGGCTTCACGCCGTTCCCCGACGCCCCGGACAACCGCGGGATGCTCGACTGGATCGCCGCCCTCGAGTGGGTCCGGGACGAGATCGCCGCGTTCGGCGGAGATCCCGACAGGGTGACGGTCACCGGGCAGTCGGCCGGCGGGGGAGCGGTGCTGTGTCTGCTGGGTTCACCGCCGGCGGCAGGGCTGTTCCACGGTGCGATCGCGGCGTCACCGGCGGTGCTGCGGGCCCCGGCGACCCGCCCGCCCAAGGGGATCACCTCAGAGGGACTGGCGGCCGGGGGGCGCGGCGCGGTCGACGAGTTCCATCGGCGCCTCCGGCGCGAGAACCAGTTCACGCTCCCGTTCCGTCCGGTGGTCGGTGGCGAGACGGTCCCGGCCCCTCCCCTCGAGGCGGTCGCCGCAGGCCCTTCAACGAGCGTCCCGCTGCTCATCGGTTCCACCGCGACGGAGTTCGAGGCCGTCTCGGACAAGCTCCCGGGTCCGGCGCTGGTGCCGGGGGCCGCGTTCATGGCGGTGTCCCAACAACTCCCGAGGCAGGGGCTCAGGGCGCTGGCCCGGCAGTCGAACGGCCGGTCTCTGCGACGGAGCGTGGGCGCGGTGATCGACGCGGCCGCGATCCACTCCACGGTGGCCCGCGCCGCCGAGACCAGGGTGGCCGCCGGCGACCCGACGTGGGTGTACGACTTCTGCTGGACCGGGGGAAATGGGCCCAGGCACTGCGCTGACCTTCCGTTCTTCTGGGCCGTCCCGGACGGGGAGAACGTGGAACGCTATCTCGGTGCCCCGCCGCCGGCGGGTCTGGTCGAGGGGATGCACGACTCGTGGGTCGACTTCGTGACCACCGGCGATCCGGGTCATCCCGCCTATGAGTCGCCCGAGCGGCTGGTCATGGCCTGGGACGACCCGCCCTCGCAGGTCGCCGACGGACTCTCGGCAGTCCGCGCCGTCTGGTGGCCGGAGGACCGGTGAGGGGTCTTGCTACGATTGCGCGGCACGTGCCGGTGGATGCTCCCGGCGCGTGCGGGGGGCTATAGCTCAGTTGGTTAGAGCCGCGGACTCATAATCCGCTGGTCGCGGGTTCGAGCCCCGCTGGCCCCACCGTGACGGTCTTACTCGAACCCGGCACCAAAGAACACCGGCGAGGGAGGCCTTAACTACTTTCGAGAACGTCGACTTAGCCGCAGCAATTTCAACGGAACCCTCGACGGGGTTCGTTTTAAGTTCCGGTTGAGTTTTGAGAAATTTCTGCTCAGCCGTTTAGAAGTTGTCGAAGGGCTGGTTGCGAGCATCACGCTTGACCCCCTCAACATCGAAGTAGAAGCGCCGATAGAAGGTTTCGTTGAGGAGTCGGCGAACTTGCTCGTGGACCATTTCGTACAGCCGCTACGGCTCTGCAACGAGCCGAATGGCACTCGTCAGCACATTGGCCCGCCGGCGCCAGTTGTAGATTGTCCGGTCACTGAGATCAAAGTCGTGCGCGACAGCAGCTACGCTGCGCCCCGCCGCTAGAAGTCGAGAATCTTGCGTCTGAACTCGGCCGACTAGCCCTGTCGTCCAAGCTGTTCCTCCCGGTGTTCGCCACCAGAATCCACAATTTCCGACTCCGTTGAACCCTGGGCACACGAAGAACTCCACCAAACCCAGGGCGGATCAGGGCGGCTCTACCGAGACAATCCGAAATCAGTCATCCATACGACTATCGACGGCATTCATTTTGTTCCGAATGGCTGCATCCAGATCAATACCCATTGCCTGAGACAAAATCGCAGTGCTCAGAATAACGTCGGCCAGTTCGTCTCGTAACGATTCCTCATTGAACCGGCGGTGCTTGGAGGACCGCTGCAATTGAAGCCGCCCCAGGATCTCGGCATGCAGCTCGCCGAGCTCTTCGGTCAGCTTGACCGCTTGCGCGAGCACGAACATGTCCGAGGATCGGTGTAGCCCGCTGGTGAGTGATAATGCACGAACGGTCCGCTCCGCCCATGCGGCGAGTTCCGGCATTGCAAGGGTCCGACGCCGGCGCAAATCAGTCGTTGCCCCTGATGGCTGGAGTTCAAGCAGTTTTAATTGGTCATCGGCGACTGCCACCTGGTGGTCTCCTTCCATGTACGACGGTTCTGTGACCGTACTCGATCGCGCCTGTGAGTCGCTCTGTGTATGAACCAGCGAAACCTGTGGACAGGTCGTTCGTCGCTGGTGACAACCTGTGGATGTTGTGGACGTTCCCCCAGTGCATGGAGCTATACACAAGTTTCATCTGCAAGATCTTCATGTCTGCTAATTACAGTCATGTAGTTCTGAGGTTCGAGTTCTGATCGGCCGCCGCAGGCTAAAAACCGTGCGGTCTGTACGCCTGGGGTCCGTCCTGAGGGTCGTTCGAAGAAAAGATCTCGAAAATTCTGGCTAATAAATCGGGGATGGAGCAAACTGCGGGTTTGACCAACGCTGAGAGCCTCATCCGCTGCCGCAATATCCGCTGTTGCTGAGTTTACTGTAAGCGGACAGTCCGAAGTTGGTTCAAGCTAAAACTTCCACTTCGTCAACCGCGCATATTGCTCTTTCGCCACCTTATCAACCGCCGATCTGACCTCATGCCTAGGTGCGTCGGCGAGATCGGTCGGGATCGCGAAGTTGAATTCGTCACGAGCGTTCATATGACTACGGGAACCATCCCCTGTGAAGTCCACAGGCCTGTAGTCCAGCAGATCGTTGACGGTGAATCTGCCCGTGCCTACCAACCTGTGCCAATCAGGCGTTCCGGGGTAAGGGCGATACTCAAAAGCAGAGGCGCGAAAAGATCCCGTCTCTCCATCAGCGACCGACCAGAGTCTTTCTATGAGTTCCACCGTTGCCTCAATCTCTAGCGACGTCTCGCCTGGGAACCCAAAGATGAAGTATCCTTTAACATCGATGCCGATCCGAACTAACCTCTCAACCACGCGGGTAACCATGGTCGGATCAATTCTTTTATCAATTAAATCCAGAATCCGTGGACTTCCTGACTCGATACCGACTGCAAACTCGGACAGACCGGCTTCTTTGAGGGCCGAAATTTGGTTGTCATTCAATCTATCCAACACGTTGATGCGTCCGGTCGCGTCCCACACCGCCCATTCGCCCACGCGTTCCGCTAGAAAAGCCTCGGTCATATTCAGAATCACACGCTTAGAGCCGAGGAAAAGATCGTCTACGAAACGGAACGCGTTGACGCCGTAGCCGGACCGCAACTGGTCCATCTCAGCAAGTATATTTTCTGGATGTCTTACACGAATGGTGACATCCGGATTCGCGGATACGGCAGCGCCGCAAAATGAACAGTCATAGGGGCATCCGCGAGCACCGACCATACTTGCGCGGACCCGGCCGTCAACGGGAGAAGGATCGTCTATCAGGAACTTACGATTTACGAACGGAAGGGCGTTGACGTCTGGTGCGAGGTACGCCGGGTTTGCATGTTCAGGTCTGCCGGCCGCGATGACGTCAAGCTCTCGATTCAACCAGTAGACAAGGGGGAGGTTCTGACGCGCGGCCGCGTCTCCTAGCAGCTCCGTTACCCGAATCTCCGCTTCCCCCACGATCAACGCCACACAGTTGTGCATTCGTGGGTCACGGAGTATTCGTTCGGGTAGAGCCCGCGCTTGATGACCGCCGAGAATTACCTTGATGCTCGCTTTAAGTCCGGCAGCAATGGTCGCCGACATCTCGTAGGTTGGGGCGAGGAGGTTGAACCCGACCCATCTGGGATCAGAATTGTTGACAAATGCAACGACATCAGCCACCGTCATTCCGGTCGCCTCGGCGTCGAGCACTCCGACGTTGAACCCTTGAGCCTCCGCATACGTAGCTATGTAGCCGAGACCAAGCACTGGCAATGTGAAGTTGTTAACCCTAGGCCGTTCCGCGTAGTCTCGGAGAGGTGCATTGATCAACAAGAGATCGATTGGCGTATCCCGCTGCAAGCCAAGATTTTTCATCGCTTCTGACACCATGACGCACTCCATATGCAATGGCCGAGACCGTCCACCGGGCGAGATCGCCCTTCGCCATAGTCTGCCACAACGCCGCAAACTCCGTATCGTTCTGCGGCCAGTCCACTGAAGGATCCATATGGGCCGCCCATGTTCTGATTGCTAAATCGCCATGCGGATAGCCGGAAAAGTCGTTTGTCTGATCCGCCACGGCAGCACGCGCTGTCCACGAGCCAACTCGACGGATTCTTTGTAAGTCTTCAATCGCGTCGTAGGTGGCGCATTCGAAGTCCTCCTCGGCAGTTACGAAAAAATCTGCCGCTGCGCGCAATGCAGCGATTTTGAACCCGAGACCTGCCGCCACTAGTTCTTCGTCAGGAATCAGCTGGAGTTGGTGCTGAGTCGGAAACAGATATGCGACATCATGCGTTCCGGAAACTCTCTCCCCGAATCGTTCGCAGACAGTCCGATACAGGCTCTTAGCGTGGCCGGCGCGAATTACCTGACGAATAATTGCCGTTGCCACCGCATCCCATGCGTCCGTGTTTGCCCAGCGGGCGACTCGTCCCAGCGTACGAATTTCCTCTTCGAGCTTGGAGGTTCCAGCCACTTTTTCGCAATCTATTATGCGTACAGTATCTGAAAAACTCAGACAAGCAGGTCCATTGATTGTGACATCACCCTCAATCGACGCGTGCGCACAGATCATTCGGCCAACACCATAACTGTCGCGTACGGCCCGTATCCAATCGGTCTTTCCGGTACGTATCCACGCTGGGTGGTCGGTTATGAGGATGTCGAAGGGTTCTGATCGCAGCATGGCTCTATAATAACTCATGTGGTTCCGTTAGCGCACGAGCGAACCGGATTTCGCATCAAAATCCAACTGCCCGCACCAATCGGGCTCGGGTCTAAAACGAAGCAAGCCGTACAAACAGACTACTGTCGCTTAGGGAGGGTCGAGTTTGCCTTCTTCGCTCACGAAGCTCATGTGCAGCCGATGAGCACGCGTGGAAGCAGTCGCAGGTCGATCGAAGAATGGTGGAACGCCCCAAAAACTATGTCAGATATGCTTCCGTTTCAGGTTTTCCTCCGAAATGGACATTATCCAAGACGATCTTCTTGGTCTTTTCGTTAAGGTCTCGGATTAACCCCGGAGGGGCAATATTTGTAGCGCTTTTGAGTAAGTTTGACGGTATGAAGTCACGGTTCTTAACATGACTGCCACTATCGAGGTAGACTGATTTCGCGAAGGCTTCGGCGGGTTGGAAAGTGATCTGGCCCGCTTTGTATTCCGTGAAGCATCAAACTGCCTTTAAAGCTGGCACTCGACTTCATGTCAAACTTGATGTGGCCAACAGTCGACGGAGCACCCAGACCACGCGGCTAAGTCCAAGTACTGCGGTAAGCGTCGTAACGCCGAGTGCTGCCTGTATCCACCAGTGTCCCTCGGGTGTTGTTGAGTCGCCCAGGACACCAACGATCGCGACGCCGAACAGGGCCAGAAGGCTGGGGAGTGCGCCAATGACAGCATTACCTACTCGGGTCTTATCATCGTTAGGTAATAGTCTGTCGATCGTCGACATAGGCGCTCTCAGCAGATTGATTAGAACAGAAACGCTAGTCAGGGTGAAGCCAGCAAGCGTTGCCGAAGTTGTGGCAACAGCTTGGTACACCGCCTGGCGCTGAGGTGCAGCGACATCTTCGAGCGCGAGTGGGACCCACTTACAGTGTCCGGCGAGTAGCCATAAGCCGACTACTAGCAATGCTATGACGAGGTCCGACCAACGACTCCTAACCCAAAGAAGCTGCGAATTTCGGATTGGACCGACTTTTGAAAGCGGACCATCACCTCCGCTGGCCACGATCTCCGGGCTCCGATAACTGGGGGCGGAGCCCGCTCGCTTTAGTGCCGACCGGCGGAACTACTTGGGCGAGGTACTCAGCGCTACGTCGTAGTGATTCAACTAAGAGGCTCCAAGCGTACTCCGCTGATCTCTCCGGGTCGTTCAAGATATCGGCTTCGACCTCCACTTGCTCGACGAAGCGGTCCGACATCAGGTCGACCGTCCTTGACAACCCGCGCACTGTTCCTTTGACCCGAGCGGAATCTACCTCCGATAGGGCACCGGAACCGCGAAGTTGATTGGTGAGTGTGCGGATTCTTGATCGAATTCGCGCTTTAAACTGACGGTCTCCGCGTCGTCCGACAGCGACACCGACACGTACGATGCCCCTATCCTCTGCAAGCCGTTTACTCGCTTCAAGTGTCTCCACCCAATCGCCGCCGACGAGCTCTCGGTTGATTCGCGTTGCAGGGATCGCCAGCTCAATGGAGCTGAGCACCATGTCGCTCAAGATCCGATCGAGGTCGTGGGTAAGTACCGGGTCGAGACCGACTGTTACACCCAAGCGAGCAGAGAGGTAGTCGCAAAGGCGTTTGGCCCGTGGTCCGTTACCACTAACTAACATGGCAACGACGTTGTCATCGCCGAACAAGCAGTACGTCGGTTCGAGAAGTCCTTCGCCGGCACTCAGTCCCATAGCCTTCCTAGCGCCCGCGGAATCGCCAACGCTCGGGAGGTTTTCTCGTCGGACCTTGTCTAGGATGATCATCGGCTTGGATCTCGCCCTCTTTTCTGCATGCGCGATCAGAACCATCCCGTCACGACAAACGTGATGGCGATCGGTTCCTGCCCGTTGAGCTTGACGTAGGGCGCGGACAACATCGGAAGCTGGGAAGATACCTTCTAGCGGACTGCCATCGACCGCGACGACTCGCCAGAACTGGACATTTCGTTGCACGGTCATCGACCCTCTCTCGTCTAAGCTAGTCGCCGTGTACGACAACCTTGTATACAGACATCGCGGAGGAGACCGTAGAGTCTGAAGGTCGAGAATATCGGTGGCGGCACACTGGTGTCGGTGACTTCGGCGGTTGTTGGGGAGATCGACCTCGTCAGGACGCCGCCCGCGGTTGCCTGGGAGCAGTTGGGGGACCACCGAGTTAGCGGCGCATGCGTGCTAGTACGCCTACACGTCCCCGACGATCCGCGGATACTCGAACGCGCGCATGTGCAGGGTGGACGGCCTGCCAGTTGGCCCCAGGCCCGCCACCTCAAACACCGATGGGCGGTTTAAGTCCTACCCTCGATCGCGACCCGCACCCACCAGCGGTGATCGGCTCTGAAGGGGCCGTGCAGGGTAGAGCCCATGGAAGCAATTGGTTTTCTACCATAGTTGAGCCGTTGTCCCCAGGTGATTTGGCGCGGGGAGTGGCGACCGAGATTTTGCTGCCGGGCTCTTCGGGGCGAGCTTCTAGCTTTCCGGAGTCATCAACGCCACGGCTGAAGTGGTCTTCGGATGGCGAATCGTCGTGCCGTTCATTTTCTATTGCCTGGTGTTGGTTCACCCCATTGGTCACGCGATGCTGGGTGAATCCCGGGCTACTCTGACGCGTGCGTGGTGGACCCCGTTGGTATTCGGGTAACTGTGCGCTCTTGCCGGAGTGCAGCTCTGGCTATTCTACTGGGCGCCCCTGCACGGCCACGCCCTCGGTGCGTCGCTCGGATTCTTGCTCCTGCCGCTGGCTCTGGTGATCAGCAGGGTCATCTTCAGAGCCGGGGTATCGGCATGGCAGTGGGTAGCGGTGTTGATCGCCTCCGTCGCGGTCGACGTCAAGAGCGGGTTGGCGCTGCACGTGTCCTGGGTGGCGTTCGTGATCTGGACGGGGTACCTCACTCACTTCATCTTGTGCAGACGCGTCGGCATGGACACCCCGTGGCTTTCGGTCTCGAGGTCGCGGCGCTCACCCCGCTATCCGGGTGGCTGATCTGGTCGAGTTGCGAGCATCCGTTTTCGGCTGCCGGACGACTCGCGGTCGCCACAGTCGGAATTGCCGGGGCAGCTGCGATGGTGGCGTACCTGGCGGCGTCGCAGCTACTCTCGCTTCCCCTGTTTGGGCTACTTGGCTACGTGGAACCGGTCTTCGCGGTCGCTGCGGCGTTCGTTCCCGGGGACCGGATGCAGAGCGCCGACGTCGTCATTTACGGACTGCTCGCCCTCGCCCTACTCGCTGCAGAAGGCTACCGCGCGGCGTTCAGTACGCCAACCCCATCCGCAGCGCTCCGACCGCCTCCGAGAGGGCGGCGCGCGCGAGCGGGGTGGCGCCGACGGCGTTGACGAACGGGTGGACCATCGTGGAATGCCGGCGGAGCGAGACCTTGACGCCGGCGTCGGCCATCTTCCGCGCGTACGCCTCGCCCTCATCGCGCAGCGGGTCGAACCCGCCGGTGGCGACGTGCGCCGGGGGCAGGCCGGAGAAGTCCTCGGCCAACAGCGGGGAGGCCCGCGGGTCGAGGCGGTCGTCGTCGGAACGCAGGTAGGTGTTCTCGTAGAAGTCCATGTTCTTCCCCGTGAGGAAGAAGCCCTCGCCGAACAGCTCGAACGAACGGGTCCGCGTCGACATGTTGGTCGCGGGGACGAACAGCAGTTGGAAGTCGGGGGTCTTCTCGCCGGCGTCCCGGGTCTGTTGACACACGACCGCCGCCAGGTTCCCGCCCGCGCTGTCGCCGCCCACCGCGATGCGCGTCGGGTCGACCCCGAGGGACCCGGCGTTGTCCCGCACGTACCGGAACGAGGCCAGGGCGTCCTCGGCCGCCGTGGGAAAGAGGAACTCGGGGGCCAGACGGTAGTCCACGCTGAGAACCTTGAGGCCGCCCATCCGCGCGATGTACCGGCAGGTCGCATCGTGGGAGTCGATGCTCCCGAGCACCCACCCGCCGCCGTGGAAGAACACGAGCATCGGCAGCGCTTCGTCGCCGTGGACGGGGGAGTACAGGCGGGCGGGCAGGTCGGCCCGGGCGGTCTCGTCGCCGGGCTGATCCGTTCCGGCGAGCGGGAGGACGAGGTCCTTGACGACGGCGAGGTCGATCCGGTTCCCCGAGACGGTGTACGCCGACCGCTCCACCGTCTGGCGTGCCTGTTCCACCGGCATGTCCTCGTACTCGCCCTCGGACAACAGGGACATCACCCGGACCCCGGCCTGGAAATGCGGGTCCAGCACCTGGCCGTCGATCCTCCGGGGGGCGCCACCTGCCAGCTGGATGACCGGACCGGGTAGAGAACCAGAGGCGGTCATGGCCGCCTTGGTGAGGCGGTCGGCGATCGAGGGGCGGAAAGTCCTGTGTCCGGACATCGGTGAGCGCATTGCCACATTGTGCCGAGGATGGAGAGGATGATCGGGGAGAATCGACGAAGGGACTGGTCATGCGTTCAGATTCGGACCCGGTGGTGCGCGTCGAGGGCCTGGTCAAGACGTTCGGCGCCACCCGTGCGCTCGACGGTCTGGACCTCGACGTCCGCCGCGGCGAGGTACACGGCTTCCTGGGGCCCAACGGTTCCGGGAAATCCACCACCATCAGGATCCTGCTGGGTCTGATGCGGTCCGATTCGGGACGGGTGACCCTGTTCGGCCGCGATCCGTGGCGCGATGCGGTCGACCTCCACTCCAGGCTGGCGTACGTCCCGGGGGAGGTGACGCTGTGGCCCCGCCTGACCGGCGGCCAGTGCATCGACGTACTGGGACGAGCGCTGGGGGGACTGGACCCGGCACGCCGCGACCAGCTGATCGAACGCTTCCACCTGGACCCCACCAAGCGCACCCGTGACTACTCCAAGGGGAACCGGCAGAAGGTCTCACTCGTGGCGGCCCTGGCGTCCGGCGCCGAACTGCTCGTGTTGGACGAGCCCACCTCCGGTCTGGATCCGCTGATGGAGCAGGTGTTCCAGGGCTGCGTCCGGGAGGCCGTCGACGGTGGT
This sequence comes from Dietzia sp. CQ4, assembly GCF_014145125.1. NCBI lineage: Bacteria > Bacillati > Actinomycetota > Actinomycetes > Mycobacteriales > Dietziaceae > Dietzia > Dietzia sp. CQ4. The sequence continues at coordinate 12,770 of NZ_JAALDZ010000049.1, forward strand.
TCCACCGTGCTGCTCTCCAGCCACATCATGGGTGAGGTCGAGGCGCTGGCCGATCGGGTGAGCATCATCCGCGACGGCCGCACGATCAGCTCGGGCACCCTGGGCGACCTGCGCCGCCACACCACCACGGAGGTCCACGCCGTCACCGACACCGATCCCCGCGCACTGGAGACCGTGGGCGGGGTCGACGGACTGCGGTTGGAGCGCCCCGGGGACGGGCGGTTCGACGTCCGCTGCCACGTGCCGGCAGAGCGGCTCGCCGAGGTCACGGGGATCCTGCACGCGGCCGGCATACACACCCTCACCGCCACCCCACCCAGCCTGGACGACCTCTTCCTCTCCGCCTACTCGGGCGCGGGGGCCGCAGGGGGACCCGCAGAGGCGGGCACGACCCCCGGCGGGTCGCGGTGAACTCCGCATTCGCCGGCACAGGCCTGCTGGCCCGGATCGACCTGCGGACGGGGTGGCGCTCCGCCGCCGCGTGGGTCCTGGGGCTGGTCGCGCTGTATCTGCTCACCGCCGTCTCGATAGCGGCCCTGTACGACACGCCGGAGAAGCTCGCCACCTACTCCGCCTCCCTCGGCGAGGCGATGGTGATGCTCAACGGACGTATAGCGGGGCTCGACACCCTGGGTGGGGTCATGATGAACGAGTACGCGTTCATCGCCTCCTTCGCGATCCCGATCATGGCGATCGCCCTGACCGCTCGGTCCACCCGCCGGGAGGAGGAGACCGGCAGGACAGAACTCCTCCTGTCCGCCCGGACGGGTCGGCTCGCCCCGGTCACGGCGGCCCTCGTCGTCGTCGCCGGCGTGTTCCTCCTCCTCGGCGCCGGAATCTGGGCGTCGACGCTCGCCATCCCGGTCGACCGGACCGGGGCCGCGCTCTACGCGGCGTCGATCGTCGCCACCGGATGGGTGTACGCCGCTGCCACTGCCGTGCTCGCGCAGGTGGTGGCCCACAACCGCACCGTGTGGGCGACGGGCATGACCTTGGCCGGACTCACCCTCGTCCTGCGGGGGATCGGGGACACCAACGAGAACTGGGTGAGCTGGACCTCCCCCCTGGGGTGGCACGGGTTGGTCCGGCCGTTCGGGGACCCCTCCGTACTCCCGTTGGTCGTGGCCGTGGTGACGGCCGGAATTCTGTCCGCCGCCGCCCTGTGGCTCTCCGGTCGCCGCGACGTCGGCGCCGGGTTGGTGCCGGCCCGGACGGGCTCGGCCACTGCGTCGAGGTGGCGGGCGTCCGAGCTCGGCGTGGCGGTACACCAGCACCTCGGTGCGTTCATCGGATGGACGGTCGGGGTCGTGGCGCTCATGACCATGTACGGCGCCCTGATGAACGTCGTGGTCGAGGCGATCATGTCCAACCCCGCCCTCGCGGCCTTCCTGGTCGAGTCCCCGGCCCTCGTCGACTCCCTCGTGCAGATGCTCGTCGTGTTCGTCGGGATCCTCGGCGCGGGGTTCGCCCTCCAGACCCTCGGTGGACTGCGGGGGGAGGAGACCACGGGACGGTTGGAGCTCGAACTCGCGGCCGGCCGCTCGAGGTGGTCACTGTTGGCCCTGCACACCGCTGTGGTCGCCGCGGGCGCCGTCCTGGTCGTGGTGGCGGGTTCCGCGGCCTTCGCGCTGGCCACCTCCGTCGCCCTCGACGACCCGGACTCACTGGGGCGCATCGTCGCGGCCGGGTCCTGGCAGGTGCCGGCCGCGCTCGTGTTCGTCGGGGTGTCGGTGGCCCTGTTCGGGTGGGTACCCCGCATGCAGGCCCTGGCCTGGGCGCTGTTCGCCGTCTCCGCGGTCGTCACGTTCATGGGCCCCACCCTCAGACTCACCGAGTCCCAGATGCGCCTGTCACCGTTCGGTGCGGTGGGGCGGGCCCCCGTCGGGCCGGTCGACACGATCGGGGTGGCGGTACTGCTGCTTGTGGCGGTCGCCCTGGTGGGCGCGGGGCTGGTCGGGTTCCGTCGGCGCGACGTGCCGCGGACGTGACCGCCGAGCTGACACACTGACCACACAGCTGTAGACGATCCGGCCGACGACGGCCCGATCTGACATCACCCGGGAGGATCACATGTCGGACGAGTTCGATCGAGACCGGCTGGACGCAGCCCTGGCGGCCGTCGAGGACTGGCCGGTGGACAACGTCTCGGCAGCGGTCGTCGGTCCGGAGGGGCTGCTGGCCGTGCGTGGCGACGAGGACCGCGTCTACCGTCTCGCCTCGGTGACCAAACCGATAGTGGCCGTGGCCGCGCTCCTCGCTGTCGAGGAGGAGGCGATCTCCCTCGACGAGGCCGCCGGGCCCGAGGGCTCGACCGTCCGCCACCTGTTGGCCCACGCATCCGGTCTGGACTTCAGTGATCGCGGGAAGGTGCGCGCCGGGCCGGGGGAGCGACGCATCTACTCCTCGGCCGGCTTCGAGGTGCTCGCGGACCACATCGCCGACGCCACGGGGATCGCCTTCCCCGACTACCTCACCGAGGCCGTGTGTCAGCCGCTCGGGATGGGATCGACGGTGCTCGAGGGCTCGGCCGGACACGGTGCCTCGGCCAGCCTCGCCGACCTGGTCGCCTTCGCGACCGAACTCGTGGCACCGCGGCTCCTGGCGCCCGAGACACTGGAGGAGGCGGTGAACGAGCAGTTCCGCGGCCTCGACGGCGTCGTGCCCGGTTACGGAATGCACAAACCGTGTCCGTGGGGTCTGGGGTTCGAACTCCGGGAGGCCAAGTATCCCCACTGGACCGGCCAGCACAATTCTCCCGGGACCTTCGGGCACTTCGGACAGTCGGGCACGTTGCTGTGGGTGCAGCCCGAGATCGAGACGGCCCTGGTCGTGCTCACCGACCGCGACTTCGGGGACTGGGCCAAACCGCTGTGGCCGGAGCTGTCGGACAGGGTGGTGGACGCCGCAACCCGTCGCAGCCGCCCGGAGGACTCCCTCGGGGGCTGACGCACCCTCCTCGCCGACACGCCGCCGGGGACTCACACCGGCGGGATTACGGTGCTGTAACTTTGCTGAGAATGCAGAAGTGTCGCTGGTGCAATTCGTTCACTTGAGGCACAGTTGTGTACTACAACCACATACGAATCATCGTTCACACGATATCGCGAGGTCGTTGGGGAAGACGTCCCTCAGTGAGTCGGGAGTGAAGCGATGTCTGATCTGAACCATTTCGCGGATACGACGACCGGCGTGGTGTTCATCCATGCCGCGCCTACCGCGTTGTGCCCTCACGTCGAGTGGGCTCTCGCGAGCACCCTCGACGCGTCCTCCGCCATGCGTTGGGAGGACCAGCCGGTCCAGCCGGGCGCCCGCAAGGCGATCGTCGACTGGATCGGTCCGGTCGGCACCGGTGCTCGCCTGGCCGATTCGCTGGCCAAGTGGTCGATGCTGGCCTTCGAGGTCACCGAGGACCCGAGCGACCTCGTCGACGGCGAACGCTTCTCGCACACCCCGGAACTCGGGATGTGGCGAGGCCAGACGGGCGCGAGCGGGGACGTGGTGATCGGGGAGAACAGGCTCCGGCACCTCATGGCCGCAGGCCCCGCCGCGTTCCACGCCTCGGTGGACGCCGAACTCGGCACCGCATGGGACCGCGCGCTGGAGCCGCTCCGCGGGCATCCCGCCGCTGCCGAGGTCACCTGGCTCTCCCGCGTCGGCTGACGAGCGCCGACAGGCCGGTTCCGGTCGGCGATCCCCGACTCACGACGACTCGCCGACGAACGCCCGCACCCTCTC
>NZ_JAALDZ010000004.1:0-11662 GCF_014145125.1 Dietzia sp. CQ4
CGGGGGACGGGTGGTCGACTGCTCGGACCTGTTCTACTCCTCGCCGTCCAACATCATCGCCCCAGGCCGCTCCCGCGTCATGGGCGAAGGCTGGGAGAACGCCCGGCGGCGCGACGGGGGCAACGACCACGTCACAGTGGGCCTCGCCGGTCAGGGGACCGTCGACCACGTGGAGATCGACACCTCCTACTACATCGGTAATGCCCCGGGGATGGCGTCGCTTCGTGGGATCGCTCGCGCGGAAGACCTCGAACACCCCGACCGGTGGGTGGACCTCGTCCCGCGTACGCCGCTGCAACCGGACTGTCGACACCGATTCCTGGTGGGACCCGGGTCGGGGTCTCGGCCGGGAGACGAGTCGGGTGCGGCGGAACCGGTGCGGTTCGTCCGACTCGACGTGTTCCCGGACGGAGGTATCGCCCGTCTGCGCGTTCACGGCAGGCTGAGTTCCGAGGCACTCGACCTGTTCGCCGCACGGGTCGCCCGAGCCCGGCACGCCCAAGCCCGGCACACCGGGCTCATGCACTCGTAACACGGTCGAAAAGCCGTGCTGCCAGACTCGGCCTCGACACCACGATGGTGCGGTCGGCCCCGCCGATCCGACCGCCGGGTCCCACGGTCCGGCGGTCGAGTCATCAGTCAGGCATCGCCGTGGTGTCCGCCCGGGCACAGGACCCGGGTGGGCCCGCGACATCGACCCGGGCCCGCTGAGCCCGGGAGATCCACCGCCATGACCTCCGTCACCACCGACTCCGTCAGCACCGAACCCGGGACCACCGACTCCGGGACCACCGAACCCGGGACCGGGGCCCGGACCTCCCGCCGCCTGCCCGACGCGGACGTCCGACTGGCGACCCTCCGGGCCCGTGTGCACGAGGACATCTCCGCCACCAGCCATGCCCGCGACTGGATCCCCCGCGTCCCCGGGTCCACCGAACTCGACGTCCTGGTGATCGGCGGCGGGCAGGCCGGTCTGGGCACGGCGTTCGCACTGCAGCGCCAGCGGATCGACCGAGTCCTGGTGGTGGACGACGGTCCGGAGCACGAGGTGGGCTGTTGGGACCGCTACGCCCGCATGCACACCCTGCGCAGTCCCAAGCACATGAGGGGTATCGAATTCGACGTCCCGTCCCTCCACGTCCGGCGCTGGTTCGAGGCCGTCTACGGAGAGGCCGCCTGGGCCGCCGTCGAACTCATTCCCCGCCTGGACTGGAACGACTACCTGCGCTGGTACCGGGAGGTCACGGGTGTCCGCGTCCACCATCGGACCCGGGTGACCGCGATCCACCGCCCCGCCACCCCGGACGGGTCGTTCTCCGTGGAACTGCGCGGCCCGGAGGGACAGGAGACCACGCTGACCGCCAGGCGCATCGTCTGCGCGCTCGGGCTCGCGGGCGGGGGCGGGGTGCGCGTGCCGGAGTTCATCTCCTCCTCGCTGCCCCGCGAGCGCTGGTTCCACACCGAGGACCAGATCGACTTCACCGCGTTGCGGGGGCGGCGGGTGGCGGTACTGGGTGGCGGCGCCTCCGGGTTCGACAACGCGGCCACCGCGCTGGACCACGGCGCCGTCCGGGCGCACGTGTTCGTGCGACGGGCGACGGTCCCGGCCTCCAACCCGCTCCGGTGGATGGAGTTCCCGGGCATGCAGGAACGCTTCTACGACCTGGATGACCAGAGCAAGTGGGACTTCGGAGTGATGTCCGGCGGTCTGCCGCAGCCGCCCACGCAGCACGCGGTGTGGCGGTGCTTCACCCACTCCGGCTTCGCCCTCCACACCGGCTGCGGGTGGAACGCCGTCTCGATGGTCCACACCGACACCGGTGGGCAGGAGATCGCGATCGACACCACCAGGGGGCGGTTCCACGCTGATGTGGTGCTTGCCGCGACCGGATACCAGGTGGACCTTCGCATGCGCCCGGAGCTGGCCGAGTTCGTCGACGACATCGCGCTGTGGTCCGATCGTCACCCGCCCGCGGTTGACCACCCGGCCGGACGGAGTCCGTACCTGGGTCCGGGTTTCGAGTTCTCCGAGCGTGAGCCGGGCACCGCCCCGTGGCTCTCCCGCCTGCACCATTTCTCGACCGGAGCGCGGGCGTCCATGGGTGTGACCGGGAACCAGCTCTCCGGTATCTACGGTGGGATCGGGCGGATCGCCTCGGCGATCACCACTGCGATCACCCGCGAGAACTGGGATCGTCTCGCCGGCGACTTCGCGTCCTTCGAGCACATCGAGGTCCGGTCCATCGGTCCCCACGACGCCGCCGACGGGTGGTATCCCACGAGCTCGCGCTTCTGACGTCGAGAGTCGCCCGCCTCCCATCAGAACGGGGGCTCGTCGTCCGACGCCGGAGATGACGCCGCCTGTTGAGGCGCCGAGCCGGCCGGTGGGGCCTGGCGCCGGAGTCGAGCCTGTGTACGGAGTGTGCGTCGTTCGAGGTCGCGACGGTGGCGCTGGTGGGGTCGCCTCCGCGACTCGGCCGAACCGGAGCCCGTCTCACCGGCTTCGGCTGCCTCCTGCTGAAGCCGGCTGGCCTCGGGGTGTCGGGGTGCGGCGTGGCCGGCGAGGGGCCCCGTGGGGGACGTCGTGATGCGGGTTCCGGGGTCCCTGTCAGGGTGATGGGGGCCGTGGATCCACACGTACGAACCGTCGGTGTCGCGGTAGTAGGCCCACACCCCGTCGGTCTTGAGTCGGTGGTGGAAGCGGCACAGGGTCCCGAGGTCGTCGCACGTCGTGGGCCCGCCGTGGTCGGGATGGTCGTGGTCGAAGGGGACGATGTGGTCGAGGTCGGACTTCTCGGCTGAGGTCTGGCAGCCGGGGAAGACGCACGTACCGTCACGTCCCCGGCAGAAGCGGGCCAGGGCGTCGGAGGGGGTGTGGCGCCGGGCGGCAGCGGTGTCCGGGTCCGCGAGTTCCGTGAGCGTGTTGATCCTCCGACTTGCGTTGCGATGCAGTTCCTCGGCGGTGTGCCCGGTGACCGGCCCGTAGCCGGCGAGGGTGATGCCGCGGTGATCCGGGGTGCCGTCGTCGTAGGCGTGGATGATGACACGGCGAGCCGCAGAGCGGGCTTCAGGATCGGTGGGGTGCTCTCCGTGTGGGTCGGGGAGGCAGGACCAGCCGCGGCTGAGTGCGAGCAGTCCGGCGGCGCGGAGCTGGCCGAGGGGACGCGGATCATCGGCCGAGGCTGTGCGGGCGAGGGCCTCGATACGGTCCGCGATCTCCAGGGCGTCCTCGGCGGTGAGCGTGGCGGTGATGATCGCCCGGTCGTCACGTAGGGGTACCAGCTCCACGTCCTGGTCACGTCGCGCCTGCCGGGCGCGGGCATCGGCACCGAGTGGATCGCAGGCCGCGACGGTCTTGGTGAGCATCTTGCGCAATGGACCGAGCCTCGGCGGGTGGGTCCGGCGCCTGGTCGGAGCCAACCCTTCGCTGATCCGCCGATCGAGTTCGGGCATGAGGTGGTCGGCCACCAGGGCGGTCTCCTCGGCGATGGTGTGCGCCGCGAGGATTCCTATCCATCCGGTCGCCAGCAGCGCCGCCGTCCGTGGGAGCCGCTCGGTCAGCTCGACCGCTGTGGTCACCAGGCGGGACGCGCTGTGGCGTGAGAGAGCCATGGAGGCGCCGATCATCGTGGCGGCGGCGTCCCACGGATCGCGGTGGCGATCGTTCTCGGTGGCGAAACGGTCAGTGGCGGAACGGACACAGTCATAGGCATAGGCGAGCGTCCGACCCTCGGCCGCGCAGATCGTCCTCTGGGCGAGGTAGCCGCGTTGCTGACCCGGGTCCCACCGGGCGAACGCCTCGGGGACCAGGACGGGGAGTGCCGGCCCCGTCGAGGTGGTGAATCCGGCGGGCGGGATGAGCGCCTCGGGAGGGTCGACGTCGTCGGATACGGGGCGCGCTGTGGAGGTCATGATTCGATCGTATGTTCGAGGTACGACACGGTGTGGGGGCGCCGACTTCATTGGCCCGACCTGGTGTGCCCTGCACACGGCGTTCAGGGCATCGCAGGTCAGTGAGGTGCGGAGCGGGAGGCCGGACGCCTCGGCTCCGAGTGGGTGTGGATGTGCGGGTGCGCGGATCGGGAAGACCTAACCTGGGGTGCCCTGCTCGGACCGTTCAGGGCACGCCAGGTCGGCGAGGTGCGGGGCGCCTCAGCCCGGTCGTGCCACGATCAGGCAGGCCCGCCCGCCCTCGGGCACGTACCAGCGGTGAGGGAGGGTGCCGTCGTACCGTGCGACATCCCCCGCCTCCAGGCGACTGACTGACTCGCCCACCTCGAGTAGAACCGTGCCCCTGGTGACGTACACCCATTCGCGGCCCGGGTGTTCTAAGAATCGACCCGGCACGTGATTGGTCTCCACGAACTCGAGGAACTGGGTGTCGTTGGGCCCGCCCGGCAGTAGTCGGGTGTGCCCCCCGACGGTGCCTTCCGCGCGGGTGAGGACGGCGCCCTCGGAGGCGCGACGAATGTCCACGCGTCCGCCCGCCGCCGGTGGCGAGTCGCCTGCCGTCGACGGGTCTCCCGCCGGCGCGTCGGGGCCTCCGGACGTCGGGTCGACCGAGTCGACCGCTTCCAGCAGGTGCGCCTGGGTGGTACCCAAGGCGTGGGCGAGCCCCTCGAGCGTCGACATGCTCGGGGCCGCCTTGCCGCGCTCGATCTGACTGAGGAACGGTTGCGAGATGCCAGCGTGACCGGCCACCTCCACGAGGGTCAGGCCGAGCTGCTGACGGTGGTGCCGGATGCGTGCACCCAGGCGTGCGAGCCCGTCGTCACGTAACCCCGACACCGGTGTCTCCCATCCTTCGTTAGCGGTTACAGATCAGATCCGGCGGGGTAATCCGGGCGAAACACCCGCGCGTGACACTGATCTGTATTGACGAGGTCAATATCCCGCGTCCTGGTCGAAAGCGCAAGGGCACCATACCGACCCGGTCCGGGACGGTCCGGCAGAGCAGGAGAACCCAGTCAGTGGACACACTTACCCGCCAGCGTGGTGACGGGGCTCCGGAGTCAGGCGTCACCACCCCTGGGCGTGAGGGCACCGCCCCGCGGCCAGACGACACGGCCGTGAGGCAGGTCGACCGCATCGTCGGGGTGGGGCTGCTCGACGGTCGGGTGGTCGACGTGGACATCGCGGGCGGGGTGGTCGTGGCCGTCACCGAGGCCGGCGGCGCGGGAGTCGACCCGGCCGGGGGGCCGGGGCCGGCGGGATCGGCGGTGGTCGATGGTCGCGGCTATCTGGCTCTGACGGCGCCGGCCGAACCTCACGCCCATCTGGACAAGGCCCTGAGCTGGGGTGCGACGCGCCCGCCGGGCTGCGATCTGGGTGCGGCGATCGACGCGTGGCGGGCCTTCGCCGTCACCGTCGACGAGGACGAGATCCACGGACGGGCGCTGGCGGCCGCGCGGCGACTGGTGGCCAGCGGCACCACGGCGGTGCGCACCCATGTGGATCTGCACAGCGAGGGTGACCCCCTGCGCGGGGTCCGGGCCCTGGTCCGGGTGCGCGACGAACTCGCGGACGTCCTGGATCTGCAGATCGCCGTGATGGTCCGGGACGAGGACCCCGCCGAGCGGGCCCGCGACGCGATCGCGGCCGGTGCCGACCTCATCGGCGGTGCCCCGCACATCGCCCCTGACACCGCCGCGGAGACCCACAGGCTGATCGACCTGGCCGAAGAGCTCGGGGTGGGTGTCGACCTCCATGTCGACGAGTTCCTCGACGGCGACCACGGCATGCTCACGGCCTTCACCGACCGGGTCGCGTCCTGGGAACCGGGCCGAATCCGGACGGCCGGCCACTGCTGCCGGATCGGTGCGATGGACGCCTCCGGCCAGGCTGCCGCGGCCACCGCACTGAGCGGCGCGGATGTCGGGGTGGTGACGCTGCCCGTCACCAATCTCTACCTCCAGGGGCGGGCGGAGTGCACCTCCACGCCGCGCGGGCTGCCCCCCGTGCGGGCCTTGCTGGACGGCGGCGTCACCGTCGGCGCGGGCGCGGACAACGTGCGCGACCCGTTCAACCCGGTCGGCCGGTCCGACGCGATCGAGACGGCGATGTTGCTGGTGATCGCCGCCCACCTGGACATGGACACCGCATGGCACCTCGTCACCGACGGTGCGCGCGAGGTGATGGGCCTCCCGGCCGCCGGCCCCGTTCCCGGTCGTCGCGCGGACCTGCTGCTCGTGCGCGCGAGCGGGCTCGATGACGTGATCGCGGACGCGCCGGTGGACCGGATCGTGCTGCGCGCGGGTCGCGTGGTGTCCGCGAGGGCGTCCGTCGTCGTCGACCCCTTCCTCACACAGACCTCGACCCTCACACAGACCTCGATCCTCACACAGACCTCGACCCACCCGCCCGACCCCCAGGAGGCACCATGACGACCCCAACCCGCCCCGTCCTCAGGCCGGGTACCGAGATACTCGGCTTCTCCGATGTCGGGGTCACCTACCCCAACGGCACCCGCGCGCTCGAGGGTGTGGATCTCCGCGTGGGGGCCGGAGAGTTCGTCAGCGTGGTGGGGCCCTCCGGCTGCGGCAAGTCCACGCTGCTCGGGTTGGCCTCCGGCCTGGCGACCCATACCGACGGCTACATGCAGACCGGCACCGACCGGGTGGGGTACGTCTTCCAGGACGCCACACTGCTGCCCTGGCGCACGGTCGCCCAGAACGTCGAGATGCTGGCCGAGCTCGACGGGATCGGCAAGGCCGAGCGGCGGCAGCGGGCGCAGGAGGCGATCGACCTCGTGGGGCTGTCCGGCTTCGAACAGTCCCTGCCCCGCGAGCTGTCCGGCGGTATGAAGATGCGGGTGTCGCTGGCCCGGTCGCTGACGCTGGAGCCCGAACTGTTCCTGTTCGACGAGCCGTTCGGGGCACTCGACGAGATCACGCGGCAGCGTCTCGGTGACGAACTCCTGGGGTTGTTCGCGGCCAAGCGGTTCGCCGGACTGTTCATCACCCACTCGGTCGCGGAGGCCGTGTACCTGTCCACCAGGGTCGTCGTCATGTCCGGGCGTCCCGGCCGCATCGTCCACACCGTCGACGTCCCGTTCGACGTCCCCCGCGACCCCGAGGTTCGGTATTCGGCCGACTACATCAACCTCGTCGGCGAGGTTTCCCAGGCCCTGGAGGAGGCGCACTGATGAACACCACTACCACCACCACCACCGCTGCCGGCAGCACCTCGGCGGACAGCACCTCGGCCGACCCCGACTCGGACCCGGGGTCCGACGCCCCCGCACCGGTCGGCGCGACAACGGTCACCGCGCCCACCTCGGCGGCGGCCGGGCGGCGGCGCCGGATCTCCGCGGACGGGACCCTCGTACGGATCGGCGGCCCGCTCGTCGTCCTGGCCGCCTTCCTGGGGCTGTGGTACTTCGTCAGCTACGTGGTTCTCGAACCCGCCCGCCGGTTCCTGCTGCCCCCGCCGCACGTCGTGATCACCGATGGATTCCTGGGGCCCAACCTCGAGGCCATGCTCGAGGCGTTGGGGCGGACGACCGTGGTGGCGCTGACGGGCCTGGCGATCGCCTTCGTGATCGGGGTGGTGTGGGCGATCGTCATGAGCCAGGAGACGTGGGCGGAGCGTTCGCTGTTCCCGTACGCCGTGGTGCTGCAGTGCATCCCGATCCTCGCGCTGGTGCCACTCATCGGTTTCTGGTTCGGGTTCGGGTTCACCGCGCGGGTGTTCGTCTGCGTGCTGATCGCCCTGTTCCCGATCGTGTCCAACACCCTGTTCGGGCTCAAATCCGTCGACCCGGGTCTGCGGCGGCTGTTCCGGCTCCACCACGCCGGCCGGATGACCGTGCTGCGCAAACTCGAGGCGCCGGCCGCGCTGCCCGCCCTGTTCGAGGGACTGAGGGTGGCCGCCGGACTGTCGGTGGTGGGGGCGATCGTCGGCGACTTCTTCTTCAAGCAGGGGGACCCCGGGATCGGCATCCTCATCGACACCTATCGCGCCCGGTTGCAGTCTCCGGAGCTGTTCGCCTCGATCCTGCTCGCCTCGCTGCTCGGTGTGGCCGTGTTCCTGGCCTTCGGGTTGCTCTCGCGCAAGGTGGTGGGCCGGTGGTACAACGCTGACGACCAGCGGTGATGGCGAGAATCTCGACGCGGCCTTAACCCACATCTGCCCGACCGGCAACACAACCGAAACGAAGCACCGCTTCACTATAGATATTGATCACGTCAATACGGGAGGCCTGATCGGCCCCCGGGAGGAGACCGCCATGCGCCGCACCCACACCACCAGGACAGTGCTCTCCGTGGCCGCCCTGTGCACCCTCGGAGCCGCCACCCTGACCGCCTGCGGTGATTCCGACTCCGGGTCCGCCGAGGCCGCGTCCGGGTACAGCGGGGAGATCGGGTCAGTGGACCTGAGCGAGAGCTGCCCGGCCACCGTGGTGGTCCAGACCGACTGGAATCCGGAGGCCGAGCACGGCCATCTCTACGAGCTGCTGGGGCCGGATCCGACGATCAACGCCGGCGCCAAGTCGGTCTCGGGTCCGCTGTTCGCCTCGGGGGAATACACCGGCGTGGACGTGGAGATCCGTTCCGGCGGGCCGGCGATCGGCTTCCAGCAGGTCACCGCGCAGATGTACCAGGACACCGACATCATGCTCGGGTACGTCGACTCGGACCAGGCCGTGCAGAACTCCCTCAACAACCCGACGGTCGGGGTGTTCGCCCCGCTGGACATCAACCCGCAGATGATCATGTGGGACCCGGAGACCTACCCCGACGTGGCGCGGATCGCCGACCTCAAGGACGAGGGGACGCGCGTCCTGTACTTCGAGGGCAACGCGTACATGGACTACCTCACCGGCGAGGGCATCCTGGACCCCGAGCAGGTCGACGGCAGCTACGACGGGTCGCCGTCAAACTTCGTGGCGGCGGGCGGGTCGGTCGCGCAACAGGGCTACGCCAGCGCCGAGCCGTTCATCTACGAGAACGAGGTCGCGGAGTGGGGTAAGCCCGTGGCCTACGAGTTGCTCCACGACACCGGATACCCGATCTACAAGTCGATGATGGCGGTGCGCTCGGCCGAGCTCGAGGACAACTCCGCCTGCCTGGAGAAGCTCGTCCCGGTCCTGCAGCAGGCCGAGGTCGAGTACTTCGCCGAACCGGACCGCACCAACGCGGTGATCGTCGACGCCGTCGAGCAGTTCAACACCGGCTGGGTCTACAGCGCCGAACTGGCCGACTTCGCCGTCGAGGCCATGCTCGACCGCGAGATCGTCGGCAATGGTCCCGACTCGACGGTCGGCAACTTCGACGAGGAACGCCTCGCCGACATCGTCGGAATGGTCACGGGCATCTACGAGGCCGCCGACGTCGCGATCGCCGAGGACGTGGCACCGGAGACCATCGCGACCAACCGGTTCATCGATCCGGCCATCGGGATGAACTGACCCCGGGCTCACCTCCCGCGACGTCCCGACCCAGCGACACCCGATACAGGAAGGCACCCCAGTGAGCGAGACCCAGACGGCGTCGCCGACGGCTCCCACGGTCGCGGACGTGGCCGGACTCGTCGAGGATCTGAGCGACCTGCTCGGACCGGACCTCGTCCTCACCGACGACCGCAGCCTCGACAAGGCGTCCCAGGACGGCTCGTACCTCAGTCCGATCCTGCGTGCGCAGTGGCCGATCGGCCGGCCCGAGGTGGTCGCCCGGCCGACGAGCGTCGACCAGGTCCCGGCGATCGTCCGCGCCGCGGTCCGGCGCGGGGTCCCCATCACCTCGCGGGGCAAGGGCACCGGGAACTACGGGCAGGTGGTCCCACTGCACGGGGGGCTCGTGCTGGACCTGACCGCCCTGAGGGGCATCGACGACGTGGACACCGAGGCCGGGACGGTCACCGCCGAGGCCGGCGTACGCATGATGAGTCTGGAGAAGCGTCTCGCACGCGACGGCTCGCAGCTGTGGATGTACCCCTCGACGGTGCAGTCCACCCTGGGGGGATTCCTGGCCGGGGGGTCCGCCGGAACCGGAACGATCGTCCACGGACGTAACCACGAGGGGTTCGTCGAGGCACTCGACGTGGTCTACGCCCATCCCGACGCCGAGATCGTGCACCTGAGCGGTGAGGACGCCCAGCCGTTCGTGCACACCTACGGGGTCGCGGGGATCATCGTCCGCGCCACGGTGAGGATCGAACCCCTGCAGGACTGGCGCTGCGTCTATGCCAGCTTCGATGATCACCACGACGCCTTCGGCGTGGTCCCGCGCATCCACCGACTCGACCCGGCGCCGCGGCTCTGCTCGGCCGATGGCGCCCACGTGGCCGGGTGCCTGCCGCCCGACGAGGCGATCCCACCCGGCCGGGCGAGTCTGCGCGCGATCGTCGACTCCTCGGTCGTCGACGAGGTGAGCGCCCTGGTCACCGGCGCCGGGGGAGTGGTGGAGGCGGTGCGCAAAGGGGTCAACGAATCGATCAAGGTCTCGACCCTGTCCTACAACCACCCCACCCACTGGTTGCAGAAGGCGGAACCGGACACGTGGTTCCACATGGAGTGCCAGGGCGATGCGCTCGTGGAGCGACTGGACGAGGTCGAGGCCGTCTACCCGGGAGGGACCCTGCACCTCGAGGCCGGCCACGGCCGCATGTTCGGCATGCTCAACGGGCACTACACCGACCCGGAGGCCGCCTACGCGGGCGTGCCGGTCCTGGAGGAGTTGGGCGTGAGGGTGCATTCCCCGCACCAGTACCGGGTCGATCACGGAACCGAGGAGGTGCGGGCGCTGGCGGCCCGGACCGACCCCCACGGCCTGCTCAACCCCGGGCGGTGGGAGGAATGATCGGGCCCGCACGCCGCTACGCGGACCTGAGCACCGTCGAGGCCGCACGGGTGGGCCGGGGCGATCCCGTCGCCGTCATCCCCGCCGGCGCGATCGAACCCCACGGCCCCCACCTGCCCCTGGCCACCGACCTGATCGTGGCCGAGGAGGTGGCCGCCCGCGCGGTGGCGGGCGTCGAAGCAGGTGTCGACGCCTGGCTCATGCCCGCCCTCGGGTACACCAAGAGCGACGAGCACTCCTCGTTCCCCGGGGCGATGTGGATCACCGCGGACACCCTGCTGTCACAGGTCCGTGAGCTCGGATCGGCGCTGCGTGCCAGCGGGTTCGGCCGCGTGCTCTTCGTCAACTGCCACGGCGGCAACTCCGCGCTGCTGGAAGTCGCACTGCGGGAAATGCGTCGGCGCAGCGGCCTGCGGACCTTCCTGTACGCCGGACGGGCGAACCCCGGCCCCACCGAACTCGGCATGGGGATCCACGCCGGGTGGGCCGAGACGTCGATGATGCTCCACCTGCGCCCGGACCTCGTCGACATGTCCGCGGCCGAGGCCAGGGTCCCGACCGGGCTCGCGGGGTGTCAGCACATCGGCTTCACCGGCCCCGTGAAGTTCGGCTGGCTGGCCGACGACCTGTCCGACACCGGGGTGATCGGCGACCCCACCGGCGCCGACCCCGACACCGGTGCGCGGTTGGTGGCCGATCACGTGTCCACCGTGGTCGGCGCGCTCGGGGAGATCGCGGTCTTCGACCCGGCGCGCGGGGTGCGGGGTTCCGACCTCTCCGCCGATCTCGGCGCCGTCGCCGCGGCGGGAGGTGCGCGGTGACGGCCGCCGAACTGCCCGGGCCCTGGGCTGGCGAGGGGTCCG
>NZ_JAALDZ010000050.1:0-5234 GCF_014145125.1 Dietzia sp. CQ4
GCTCAGCCGCGCGGCGTCGAAGTCGATGTACGGGTTGGGGCCGGCGAAGTTGAGGGTGGGCGGGAGCGAGTCGTGCCCCATCCCGAGGATGATCTTGGCCAGGCCCGCGGCACCGGCCGCCGACTCCATGTGCCCGAAGTTGGTCTTGGCCGAGCCCAGCAGCGTGGGTCGATCGGCGTCGCGGCCGCGGCCGAGCACCTGTCCGATCGCGGTGGCCTCGATGGGGTCACCGAGGATCGTGCCCGTGCCGTGGGCCTCGATGTAGTCGACGTCCCTCGGGTCCACACCCGCGTCGGCGTACGCCTGGCGCAGCACCGCCACCTGGGCGTCCGGGTTGGGGGCGGTCATCCCGTTGGAGCGTCCGTCGGAGTTGACGGCGGACCCCTTGATGACGGCGAGGACCACGTCCCCGTCCCGTTCGGCCTCGGACAGGCGCTTCAGGATGAACAGTCCCCCGCCCTCCGCCCGGCAGATGCCGTTGGCGTCGGAGGAGAAGGCCTTGATGCGCCCGTCGGGGCTGAGCGCGGCCCCGGTCTTGGCGAAGCCCATGGTGGCGGCGGGCGCCAGCATCATGTTGACGCCACCGGCCACGGCCAGATCGGACTCGTGCAGGCGCAGCGAGTTGACGGCCTCGTGGATCGCGACCAGGGAGGTCGAGCACGCGGTGTCCAGGGTCATCGAGGGGCCGCGGAAGTCGAACGTGTACGACACCCGGTTGGAGATGATCGAGTTGGAGGCGCCCGTGACCGCGTACGGGGAGGCGGCGGCGGAGTCGGAGGTGAGGAACACCTGGTAGTCGCTGGACGACGAACCGATGAACACGCCCACCTCGTGGCCCTTGAGGTCACTCGCGGGCAGGTGCGCGTGCTCGAGGGCCTCCCAGGTGAGCTCGAGTGCGAGCCGCTGCTGCGGGTCCACCATCTCCGCCTCGCGGGGACTCATGCCGAAGAACTCGGCGTCGAAGTCCCGCACCTCGGAGTCGTCGAGCCACCCGCCCCGGTCCGGGGCCTCGGCCAGGACCTGCTGGACGTAGGAGTCACCCGCCCACTCGGACCAGCGGGTCGCCGGACGCGGGCTGGTGGCGTCCCGGCCCTCGGACAGCAGTTCCCAGGTGGCCTCGGGCGAGTCCGCGCCGCCCGGGAAACGGGTGGCGAAGCCGATCACGGCGACGTCGAACTCCATCCCCGCCCCACGGTGGCGGAAGGTGTGGAGGTCTCCGGGCTCGTCGATCTCGGCCGGTCCGTTGACCACGTACTCGGCGAGAGAGGCGATGGTGGGGTGCTGGTAGGCCACCGTGGCGTCCAGGGGACGGCCGAGCAGGTCCTCGAGATCCGCCGAGAGGGTCACCGCGTCCCGGGAGGACAGCCCGAACTCCTCGAGGGAGCGGTCGTCGGTCACCTTGGCGACGTCGAGCCCGGTGGCCCGGGAGACCCAGCCCCGCAACCAGTCGCGGAGCTCTACTACCGTCATCTCGCTCTGTGCCATCGTGGGGATCGCCTTTCCATCGGGTCTCGTCCGGTGTGCTCGCCCGTCGCCGCCGCGCACCGGTGGTGCCGTGAAGCGGCCCGGAAACTACTCCGCCGGCTCGTCGGGGAAGGCCGTCTGCTGGTGGCCTCCCCGCAGGGTCCCGTCGACGTAGGCGGTCTTGCAGGCGCGGCGGGCGATCTTGCCGCTGGAGGTTCGGGGGATGGACCCGGCGGGGACCAGGATCACGTCCTGCGCGGTGACCCCGTGCCTCGCCGAGATCGCCGAGCGGACCGCGTCCGCGATGGGTCCGGGATCCGCCTTCCCCGCACCGGGGGCGCGCTCGCCCACCACCACGAGGGTCTCCGAGGAGTCATCGGAGGGGATCACGGCGCCGTTACGGGCGTCGATCGGGAGCTGGTTGGCCGGCACGGAGAACGCGGCGACGAAGCCCGGGCGCAGCGAGGCGGAGGCGTCCTGCGCGGTGTTCTCGAGATCCTGCGGGTAGTGATTGCGTCCGGCGACGATCACGAGGTCCTTGACCCGACCGGTGATGTACAGCTGGCCGTCCACGTAGGCGCCGTAGTCACCCGTGCGGAGCCACCGTGCGCCGGAGGGGACGGTGCCGAACTCGCGCACCGTCCTCGAGTGCTCCGGGAGCCGCTCCGTGAGCCTGTTGCCGAACGTGGCCTCGGACTCCTCCGGCCGACCCCAGTAGGCCCGCCCGACGTTGGTGCCGTAGAGCCAGATCTCCCCGACCCGGCCCTCGGGCAGTTCCCGGCCGGTGCCGTCGTGCTCGCCCGTCGACCCGTCGACACCCGGCTCGACGATCACCGCCCACTGGCTGGGGGCCACGTACCCGCACGCCACCTGCGGGATGGCGTCCTCGTTGCCCTCCACCGCGTCGGGGTCCAGGACGGTCATGACGCCCTTGTTGAGGTCCTCCCGGTCCACGTGGATGACGATCGCCTCGTCGTCCTTGCGGGGCGAGGAGACGAAGAGCGTCGCCTCGGCCATGCCGTAGGAGGGCTTGATGGCGGTCGGCGCCAACCCGTACGGGGCGAACGCCTCGTTGAACGCGCGCATCGAGGCGGGGGTGACCGGCTCGGACCCGTTGATGATGCTGGTGACCCCGGAGAGGTCGAGCGACTCGCACTCCCGGGGCAGGCCACGACGGGCCGCGTGTTCGAACGCGAAGTTGGGGGCGGCGGCGAAGACCCCGTCGCCGTCGGACATCGCCCCGAGCTGGGTGACCCACCGCCCGGGACGCTGCACGAAGGCCCGGGGGCTCATGACGGTGATCGTGGCGCCGCCCATCGCCGGCAGGATCACGGTGAGCAGACCCATGTCGTGGAACAGCGGCAGCCAGGTCACGCCGCGGGAGGCGCGGGTCAGGCCCAGCCCGTCGAAGAGCTGCATGACGTTGGTGACGACGTTGCGGTGCGTGATCTCCACGCCGGCGGGGACGCGGGTCGACCCGGAGGTGTACTGCAGGTAGGCGATGTCGTCCGCACCCAGATCGGGCCGGGTCCAGCCCGAGCCCAGCTCGGCGGGGATCGCGTCGACGGCGACCGTGCGGGGCCGCTCCCGGGCGGGCAGGTCGCGGAAGAGCTTGCGGACCCCCGCCGCCGACTCGGTGGAGGTGAGGATGACGGACGGCGTGCAGTCCCCGAGGACCGCGTGGAGTCTGTCGTGATGACCCGGCTCGTCCGGATCGAACAACGGCACGGCGGTGAGACCGGCGTGGATGGCGGCGAAGAACGAGACGATGTAGTCGAGCCCCTGGGGCGCGAGGATGGCCACGCGGTCTCCCCGCTCCGCCACCTGCTGCAGCCGTGCGGCGATGGCGTAGAGCCGGTCCCCGAAGTCCGACCACGACAGTTCGGCGACCTCACCCTGCCGCGACGACGAGTAGTCGATGTAGCGGTAGATCAGCCCGTCCGCCGCGGGGTCCCGGCGTGCTGCGGAGACGTTGGATTCGACGAAGTCGACCAGGGTGGTGCGATCAGGGATGACGATCGCCCCGCTGGCGTCGTGGTACTGCTCGAACTCCACGTTGCTCCGTTCCGAACCGATGACTGGATGGTCGACGTCGCCGACCTCGGACATACCGGGCGACAAGCTTGGTCGATCTTACAGCGTGCCCCTGCGCACATCCGAACTCCGAATCCTCGACCCGGCCAGGCGTGTCGCGCCCATGCACGGTACTCGGTCGGGCGGTCAGTCGTGGGCGATCTCCGGTGCCGCGTCGACGAGTTCCCGCACGTGTCCGATGGTCCACTCCGGAACCGTGGTCCCCATGACGACGTCCGGGTTGGTCGCGTACATGGCGTGGATGGCGTTGTTGGCGACGAACTCCTGGAACCGGGCCGCCCCGTCCACCACGTTGAGCGGGGCGTTGCAGATGAGGTCCCGGGAGTCGCAGATCTGGGCGGTCCGGTCGTCGAGCGCCCCGAAGCCGCCGGGCCGCGGGCCGGTCATGGTGGCACCCGCGATGAGCTGCGTGAAGCCCGTCACCGGCTGGAGCGAGATCTCCATCCCCTGACCGGTCCCCGGCGACAGCCCCGGGGACTGGCCCTCGCCGGGCAGGCGCCGACCGTCGGCGATGAGGACCGAACCCCGGACGAGCTCCGCCGGGACCGGCCCGTTGCCGGTGCCGATCTCGCTGGTGAGGTCGCCGGCGATCACCGCCCCCTGGGAGAAGCCGAGCAGGATGTAGGAGGTGTACGGGCAGCGGTCGTGGACCGCGACCAACTCGGCGCGCGCGCGATCCGTGCCCTCGGCCCGGCTCTGGTCGTAGGTGATCTCGTCGGGGCGCTGGGGGTTCCGGAACTGTGCCACGTACGGGACCGTGAAGACCTCCAGGCGCTCGGCGGGGTACTGCTCCCCCAGCGGGTCCGTGATGGTCTTGAGCAGCGCGTTGGGCAGGAACGACGGCGCGTAGGGGTCGTCGGTGGGGCTGCTCTCCCAGGTGCCCGGCACGGCGATCATCTGCACGTCGGGGCAATCCGCGGGCTGGGTCAGCTCCGGCTCCGCCGGGCCGGGCAGCGGGCCGTCCGGACCCGTCGGCAGTCCCCGGTCACCGATCCACCAGCCGATCCCCAGCACCAGCAGGACCACCATGACGAGCGCTCCGAGCGAGCACCCGAGACGGCGGCCACCTCCACGACGCGATCCACGAGCCACGATACGAACTCCTTCCCGGGCGCCCGACACGAGTCCGCGGGCGGCCGACGACAGGTCCAACGCGCCACGGGGCCGCCGGGTTCCGCCGGCGGTCGTGGCACGTGTCACGACTCACCGCCCCGGGCGGCGCCCGGGGCGCACGCGCGTCTGGGGTCGAGCTGTGTCAGGGGTAGAGCGGCGTCACGGGCAGAGCGGTGTCAGGGGTCGAGCGGTGTCACGGGCAGAGCTGCCCGGCCGCGGAGTCCACGACGATCCGGGAGATCTCGTCGACCTCGCGGTCCGAGTACCCGCCCACCGAGATCTGCCCGGCCACGGCGTCGGCGATCGTGGTGGTCTCCCCCGCGGCCCCGCCGGTGGTCCGGATCCGACAGATCGTGTTGCCGGCGGCCACGAGCGAGTCGGACAGTTCCGCGGTCTCGATGTCCTGGGCCTCGAGCGCCGCGAGGTACCCACGCTCCCGCGCCCCCACGACCGGGGCCGTGTACCCCGGGGCGTCCGAGCCCACCGGTGCCGGCGCCTCGGTGAACCGCCCCGAGTCCTCGGTGGCGGGGACGCGGGCCTGCGAGGTGGCGGCGCCGCCCGGG